>JALRKV010000008.1 GCA_023254735.1 Pseudomonadales bacterium
GCATCAACCTCGACTGGGACATCAACGATTCGACGATGATGTACTTCTCGGCCACGTCAGGCTACCGCTCTGGCGGCTATAGCTTGGTGTATTTCAGTACGACGCCAACCTACGATCCAGAAGAGCTGATCGCCTACGAGATAGGCTACAAGTCGCAGCTATTCGATGACACGCTGCAGTTAAACGCGTCGGCGTACATGTATGACTACTCATCTATCCATACCTTTACTACAGAAGTAGGTCAGCTCGGCGGTACAACTACCTCCGTGCTCGCAGCGCCAGGCGGCGAAATTATGGGACTTGAGGCCGAAGCGCTGTGGCTCGCAACCGACCGACTAACCGTTGGTGGTAACTTCAGCTTCACGCCTAGCGAATACACCGAGACGTTTAGAGTGTCAGACACTTCCAGCAGTTTGATTCCGGGATCGCTCTATCCTGAATTCGATACCCTTACTCAAGACATCAAAGGGAAACAGCTCATTCAGGTTCCTGAAAGCAAGTTCACCGGATGGGCGAGCTACAATGTCCCTCTCACTGATGGCGACTCCGTTGAATTCTTCAGTGTCTACAGCTGGATCGATGAAGTGTACTATTCACCGTTCGAGTCTGAGCGCGAGATGGCGCCCTCCTACGGACGCGTCGATGCGCGTGTGACTTGGAGATCAGGGTCGGGTAACTAGACAGTGACCGGATTCATGAACAACATGCTCGACGATATTGGTCATCTGCAGATCATTCGTACCGGTGAGGCTGAGTTCTTCCGCAATAACTCAACCACTACTGCACCACGTATGTATGGCCTCGAAATGACCTACAACTACTAAGCTTACGACTTAAGCTCAGAACGAAAAGTGGCTTGCCGGTTTCGACCAGCAAGCCACTTTTTTGCCTTCTATTTTTAAGTCGTGTTTTTGGTTTTAAGGATTGAGACGAATAAGCAAATCAGCCGACTGCAGTAATTTATTTTTAAGCCTGATCGATAACTCAGGATTATCAATGAGAAAACGGCGAACGATGCTGGCGGCCTCTTCTGATTGATAGCCTCCGAGTGTTGCATCAAGCCATCGCCCTGGGAAAAAGATATCCCCCGTCTCTTGGATTTCTTCCAAAAGTTCGAGCGCGGGAAGGATCAGCTGAGGAGAGCCACCGCGCAGGGGGCTATGCAGATTGCTCATCGCGTCGAGCACCCACGGCTCGATGGCACGATTATCAGCATCGCTCAATGACATAAACAGCGCGTCTCGCGCTTCCTGCGACTGAGACAACGACGGTCTAACGAATCGAAAGCGCGCAAGCCTATCGGCGTTTTTTATATCGCCTTCCTGTTCGTCGAGCCTGCGTTCGCTGCCCTCTACTCCGCGCAGAGCAAGACCTGAGACCAATGCGACCCTGTCTGCCTCGGAGAGCGGCAAACCTGTAACCGCCTCTTCGCCTTCCCATAGCCTAATCAACCGAGCAACGCCTAAGTCGGTTGTCGCGAGCGCGCGATAACTACGATAAAAAGCTGCTCGCGCAGAAGTACTCCTCTGCGTAGATTCCACTTCGCGCCAGAGCATACTCTCAAGCACTTGGCTTGCCGAGAGTCGCGCCTGGGGGTCTAGTCGCAGCCAGTAGGTTTCACCAAGCGTACTAAGCACGCGATTGACGATGAGCTCGTTTTGCTCAGAAGGCAATTCGCGCAGTGTCGCATTGAAAAATTCCTCTGCCGACAATCTGCCTTCCTGAACCTCCTCCCAAAGCGTTGTCCATGCAGCGCCGCGTGCAACGGCGGGCTCTATCGAGCCTACGCTTCGCAGTAATTCGCTCTGACTGATGGCGTCGAGAACAAAATCACCGTATTCAATCCCACTCGCGTTGGGTAACAAGCTCGCCGTGTTCGCGTCTTCCCGCGACAGAGGTATCGCGATGGCATCGGCGCCGAGCTCAATCTCCCTTGCCGTCGTGCCGGCACCCGTGATTACTTGAAGACGTAATTTCTGCGGCCAGACCCGACCCAATCCGGCGGGGTCTTCCTGCCGCAGAACAAACTGCGCATCGCTCTGCTCTCTCGCAACAACGATCCGCGGTCTACCGGCCTCATACACCCAAGCATTACTCCATGCGTCTAAATCCAATGCGGTTTTGGCATCAAGCAGAGCGATTAACTGCGGCCAAGTAGCATTACTATACGCATAGGCTTGCAGATACTCGCGCAGCCCCTCGCGCAGAGAGTCTTGCCCGATCAGGTTCTCAAGGTGTCGCATAACAATTGGCGCTTTCTGGTAAATTATTGCGCCGTAAAGCGTACCGGCATAGCGCAAATTTTCGAGCGGTTGCCCAATCGCATTCGCACCCAGCGTGCGGTCGACCGCGTAAGCCGACGGATGGTGCGCCGTGTGAAAGCGCAGTTCGTGATCAACTTCGGGAAATGCGGGGTTAACAATTTTCGCCGCCATAAAATTAGCGAAGACTTCTTTAGTCCAGACGTCATCAAACCAATTCATCGTCACGAGATCGCCAAACCACATATGCGCCGTTTCATGCGCAATCACCGACGCGCGCGCGAGTATCTGAGTTTGGGTGGCGGTCGCATCTAACATCAGGCTCGCTTCGCGGTAAAGAATACTGCCGGGGTGTTCCATGCCACCATACTGAAAAGCCGGGATGAGAACGAAGTCGAATTTCTCGAACGGGTATTCAATAGCTGTGTAGTCCTCGAGCCAAGCGAGCGCCTGTGCGTGTAAGGCGAAGATTTCATCTGCATTAGCATCGACTTTCTCGCGATCGGTTTCGCGGTGATACATCGTCATTTCACGATTGGCAATTGTTCTCGTCTCGCGCTCAAACTTCCCTGCTGCGAACGCAAAAAGATAGGTCGGCAGCGGCTCGCTGCGCGCAAATGTTCGGACAGTTAGGTTTTGAGATTGATTGGAATCGTCACCCGGTGCGGTAACGACCGATCGCTCGCTGCCGTTGGCGACCACCTGCCAGTCGTGCGGCGCGGTGATAGTCCACGCGACAGAGCCCTTCAAATTAGGCTGATCGATGAGTGGAAGCGAAAAATGCGCGCGGTCGGGGACAAACAGTGTGTAAAGAAAATCAGTGCTACGATTGAGAGCCGCGTCGCCGGCTTCAAAAACCAGAGTCACGCTATTGTCGCCGTCCTTCATTAGCCCTGCCGGAATAAGCACGTGGTCTTCTACGACAGACCATTCACCCGGCGTACCATTGACTGTCACAGAGTCGAGCCGACTTGCCGCGTCGACGAAGTCGATGACTAGCGGAAACGCTTCATCGCTCTTTAGATTTAGCCGAAATCTCAGCGTCGCTTCGCCAGTGATCGGTACAGCACGCTCGCGTGGAACAACGAGGCTGAAATCATACTCAAGCGCCGACAGGGTTTGCTTTCGGTATTCGGCGAGCTGCCATGAGACGCCTCTTTCAAGTCTAGGGTCATCATTAAAGGCCCTTAGTTCGCCGGTGTGACGCTCGTCGACCGCGGGCGCGCACCTTGCGAGAGTGGCGATACTGAGTAGAAAGAATACGGCGCGCAAAAAGAGCGCACTTCTCGATTGATCCGTCGTCGAACGCCTTTGCTTCTGCTGCATCGTACTCTCTCTCGCGCTATGATTCTGTTGTGTGTAAGTGTAGCGCTGTCTCTGAGGCATTGCAGCCGACACCATGAATCTCGCTTCCGAATCTCTGCGTATGCAGGGTCAACACACAGCATCACTCGCCAGCATGGCGCAGGACAGCAGTTACTCATGCAAGACGTTTTAATAATCGGCACAGGAATGGCAGCGACGGCGCTAGCGAACTCGCTCGCTGGCAAGGCGCGAGTCACACTCATGGAGAAGTCACGAGGATTCGGCGGGCGCATGGCGACAAGGCGGCGCGAGGGGTTCGAATTCGATCATGGCGCGCAGTTCTTCACCGCTCGCTCGCCCGCTTTTCAGCAGTTTCTTGCGCGTCCAGTCGAACGCGCATGCATTGCAGAGTGGCAACCACGGCTGACCACACTGGAGGCTGGGCGCGAACCGTATAAACGCGAGTGGTTCGAACCTCACTTCGTCGCGACACCCAGCATGAATTCACTCTGTAAAGAGTCGCTCAAGGCTTTAGAGGGTAGCGTAACTATTAGTCTAGGCTGCGAAGTAGGCTCGCTCGAGAAAATAGACATAGGTGAAGCGCCGAGCCGCTGGCGAGTTTTCGCTAAACAGACAGACGGTCAGCGAGAGGTTCTTGGAGAGTTCGACTGGGTGTTGAGTACAGCGCCCTCAGCGCAGACCAGCACGCTTTTTGCCAATACCAATTTTAGTCAACTTGCGCGTCTGCAAGACGCGGTGCATCTTCCCTGCTTCAGCCTCATGCTCGGCCTAGCAACATCACCCAAATTCAACTTCGACCTCGCTACCGTGAAAGCGTCGCCGATAGCGCTGATTGTTGCGAACGCGAGTAAACCGCAGCGCGGCGCAAGTCACTCACTCCTCGTCCATAGCGACAACGGTTGGGCGCGCGAAAATTTCGACGCCGATCGAGCGGTAATTCAACAGCAGCTAATCGATGCTAGCTGCTCGCTGCTTGGTCTCGACGCCGCATCTATTGTTCACAGCGACTTGCACGGCTGGCGCTTTGCAAAGACCGAGTGCGCAGCCGATGAAGATTTCTTGCTCGACAGCGAGAATCAGCTCGCCGCCTGCGGGGATTGGTGTTTAGGTGGCCGGATCGAGGATGCGTTTTTGAGCGGACAACGGCTCGGCCTCTCGCTCGCTGCGTTATTCGGCAAGTAGTACGACTTACATCGTACTGGGTGAAAGAAACTCCCCTAGCGAGCTAGCTTCGCGACTATTAATTTAAGCTGAGCCGCATCAAGGCGATGCTCATCGAATGCGGGCATATTGCCTAACCGCCCCTCTTGTAACGTGGTCAGGATGCTGTCGAGATCGCCACCATAGAGCCAAATATTGTCGGCAAGGTTTGGCGCACCGAGAAAAACATTCCCTGCGCCCTCCGCCCCGTGACAGGCAGCGCAGCTCTGTTCATAAACCGGCCGCCCTACGTGCTCTCGATCAGAAAAATCGAGGAGATACTCGGCGACATCCCGCGTTTTCTCCTCCCCAAGTATTGGCCCCCACGCTGGCATATTGGCGCGGCGCCCGTTACGAAGAGTTTGTTCAATCTGCTCGGGGGAGCCACCCCACTGCCAATCGATATCCATTAAATTGGGAAAGAGTGAAGCCTGACCGCGACCATCGATGCCATGACACGCAGAGCATTCGCGGCGGAAAATACGATCGGCAGTCGCCATAAGAACGGGGGCTGCCTGCACCTCGGCGAGCGCTAAATTCGCAATCTCGGCTCGCCGGGCATCGAAACTTTGCTCATAGTTTTCGTAACTCGAGACTAGCCGCTTGCCCTGTGACCAGTTGAGCAGTCCTTCGAAAGAGCCAAGACCTGGGTAGAGCATCAGGTACACCAGAGAGAAAATCATCGCGCCGAGAAGCATCCAGAACCACCAGAGTGGAGGCGCGCTCGCCCCCTCGCGGAGATCCCCATCCCAGACAGGCTCATGGGCGTCTTCGGCTTTCGCATCGGGCGGCGCGAAGTAAACGCTGAGCACGACCCATGCGAGTGTCGCCAGAGAGACACAGGTGAGTACGACAATCCATCCACTCCAGAAACCGACGGGCAAATCAGCCACCATTTTGAACGCCCCTCTCGTTGCCTCGGGTTGATGACTTTCCGGCAGCTTCGGTGCTACCAAAATCCTCATCTTCCAGGGGAATTCTCGCCGCGGCGAGTGCTGCCTCACTGGTGCCAGAGGTACCAAACCAGATGGCGACGCCGACCATAAATGCCATCACGAGCATGTCGCCGACGAAGATGAATAGTGTCATCGGATAATCTCCTCATCTAACCCGGTGCCAAGCATCTGCAAGTAAACGATTAACGCATCTATTTCCAGCAGCCCTTCTAGATCAGATTCTGCGGCGTCGATCTGCTCCTGCGTATACGGGTGGCCGAGAGTCGAAAGCGCCCGCATCTTTGCAACGATATCGCCGGCCTGACTTGCGTCGCGACTGGCGAGCCATGGGTAACCGGGCATAATACTCTCAGGAACAACAGACCGGGGGTCAATCAGGTGCACTCGATGCCAGTCGTCTGAAAATTTACCACCGACGCGATGGAGGTCGGGGCCTGTTCGTTTGGAGCCCCAAAGAAATGGCCGGTCGTAGACAAATTCACCCGCTCGCGAATAGGGGCCGTAGCGCTCGACCTCGGCGATGAGCGGCCTAATCTGCTGCGAATGGCACACACTGCACCCTTCGCGAATATAGATATCGCGGCCTGTTAGCTCTACCGCCGTATAGGGTTGAGTATTGGCCGTGGGCTCCTGCAGGCTTTCTTGATTGAGCACTGGCAAAATTTGCACCAGACCACCTATCGACGACACGAGGAGGATGCCAAAAATAAGTAAGCCGGTGTTCTCTTCTACGCGCTTGTGAAGCGAGAGTGCGCTCATGCTGTCACCTCCTTAGCCATCGCATAGGCGGGATCGACTGGTGGCACTTTAACTACCACCGCGTGCTTGCCCGCGAGGGTCTTGAATAGGTTAAACGCCATGAAGCATGTGCCGATTAAAAAGATTAGACCCGCGATCAGTCGAAGCGCATAGAACGGCTGCATGCTCGCCATGATGTCTTTAAAACTGAACGAAAGCTCTCCGATTTCGTCCACGCTTAGCCAGAGCAATCCTTGAGAAACGCCAGCACCCCACATCGAAACGATATAGAGCATCGTGCCCGCGAGCGCCAACCAGAAATGTAGGTTTGCCAGTCGCACGTTATAGAGCGGCACGCCGACGAGGCGAGGCACCATAAAGTAGAACGTGCCGTAGGTGATCATCGCGTTCCACCCGAGCGCGCCTGAATGAACGTGGCCGATAGTCCAGTCGGTGAAGTGGCTTACGACGTTAACGCTCGGGAACGACATCATCGGCCCTTCGAATGTCGCGAGCCCGTAAAACGCTAGAGACAGAACGATAAACTTCAATGCAGGATCTGTCTTGAGTTTTTCCCACGCGGTGCTCACGGTCATAATGCCGTTAATCATCGTCGCCCAGGACGGCGCGAGCAGGATTACGCTCATGACGACGGCAAGCGATTGGACCCATTCCGGTATCGCGCTGTAGTGCAGATGGTGAGGCCCCGCCCATATGTAGCTGTAGGTAAACGCCCAAAATGCGACGACCGATAACCGATAGCTCCAGATCGGGCGGCCAGAATGTTTCGGCAGGAAATAATACATCATGCCAAGAAAGCCTCCCGTGAGAAGAAACCCGACTGCATTGTGCCCATACCACCACTGGACAACAGCATCCTGTGCCCCCGCATAGAGGGAATAGGACTTGCCGAGCGTTACCGGAATCGCCAAGTTGTTAACGATATGGAGCATCGCAATAACAATGATCAGCGCGCCGTAGAACCAGTTCGAAATATAGATTGGACGTATTTTTCGAGTCGCGATTGTGCCGAAAAAAACGACGCCAAAAAGCACCCACACGATCGCGATAGCGATATCGAAGGGCCACTCGAGTTCGGCATACTCTTTTGTGCTGTTCCAACCTGCGAGCAGTGACAGCCCGCCGAGCAACACAATGAGTTGCCACGCATAGCAGCAGAACCACGCCAACCTGGGTGAATAGAGCCGCACGTGCGAAGTGCGCTGCACGCTATAAAATCCTGTGGCCATAAGCGCCGAGACGCCAAAACCAAAGATGATGCCATTGGTATGCAGAGGTCGCAGTCGACCGAACGAAAGCCAGAACTGCCCAAAATCAATCGTCGGCCACAGCAGTTCTGCCGAGAGATAAACCCCCGCAGTCATGGCTACGACCGCCCAGATTACTGAAAACTGAATCAGGCGAATAACTACTTTGTCTTCGTAACTTTCCACCGACGAGTCGAAAAGCGGATCGCTCGCCGCGCGGGCTACCTCTACTTTAGTCGCTTCTGTTGCTGACATGCTGGGGCGTTAGCCTCCTTAATTAACTGAATCTTAAGTGCGTTCGCCGTTTTTAGACCCCGAGAAGCGGGCCGATTCCTAGCGTCCATAGCGACATACTGATACCCAATAGGCTTACTGCGGCAACGAGAAGCCAGCCAACAAGTGACGAGGCCATCAGCATTCCCCTCTCAGGGGGAATTCCCAGCGCGAGTGGAATACCTGTGTACAAGAGATACATAGCCCAAATAGTTGTTGGAATTAAAACGAGGGCATTGAAAAACACATCGGGAAAGAGATGTGCAATGCTTGCGACGGCAAGGGGCTCACCGACAATCGTGATTAGTGCGACGTGGCGCCCGAACGAGGCGTTCGCACCGTAGGTGTCTGCCATCCATCGGCTGATAAGCGCGGTTGTCACTAGGCCGAAGAAAAGCAGGCAAAAATATCCAATACTGATCAGCGCGAGCGCATTGCTCGACATAAACAACGGTTCGGTCGCCCCGAGGCGCCAACCGAGCTGCGCTGCGCCGGCAAATGAAAATATTGGGGGCAGCAATAGCAACCAAAGAGAATATCGGAAGAGAATTCTGAGCGGCGCGGGGTCTTCGGCGGCTAGTCGGGCGAATGCAGCCTTAGGTGCATAGAGGGCTTTGAACAGCAGAAATGAATAAATCGAATTGCTCATACTTACCCTTTGCCAGCGCTGCATGACGACGAAGGCTCACCGAGAGGAGTTAAAGAGTATAGAGTCGGTGCAGGTTAACGCCTTGATCTACCTCAAGCGAGGTAGATCAATCGGTGAGATTGCTTGTTGAAGCAGCGGTGTCCGAGGCTGCCTCATTTGGATCAGCCTTGGCTTAGGGTAGGGTCTAGCCGAAAAACGCTGGCCTTTATTCAGGGATTGCGACGTCGAATGAGTACTGGCCAGTATAAGTAGCGGGATCGCCTTCGACACGCGTTTGCCACTTCACGGTGTAGGACCCGTTTGTCAGCGCTGGCTGATAAATCTCGACCATAAGATCATCGGCGCCCATCGTATGTAAGCCCCGAAGGCTGTAGTCCCCCTCCGGTCCCGTTAGCGTGAGTTCACTGCTGTCGACATCGGGAAGCGCTGCGTAGAAAAGCCGCAGTGTACGCGGAGTGCGTTCGGTGATCGTCTCGCCCGCACCTGGCTCTGAATTAAGTAGGGGCGTGTAGTTGTTCGCGCCCGAACAGCTCGCGAGCAAAGAGACTAGAGAGGCGGCGGCAAGGAGTTTGCTAAAATTCACGCCCGATAAACGCCGTGTAGTAGACATACGCTGTCCTCAATGCCGAGCGCGTTCGCGCTGCGCCTGTGCAAGCTCTTTAGCGAAGGCATCAAGCCTTGCGCGAATTTCTTTTTCGTTTAACGGTGCAGAACGCGAGCCGTTTTTTGCCGCAAGGGGATTCGAATCACGATCGAAGGCGGTATCGCTAGCACTCTTCGTTGCACTAAAGTTGTCGGAATAGGCCTGTGCGCGCTTGTTCATCTCTCGAAGACCCCTCTCGTTAGCCAAAAACCTAGCAATTCGTTCGATAACGCAAGATATAGTCTTGCACACTTTCTGTCAAACAATATCTAGACATCCACTCCTCTAGAATGTTTTACCATACACAAGAAATCCCTTATGTGTCGCTGTTTATGCAGCATAAACAACCAACTACAAGAGCAAGCCCGCATTAAAACAAAGGAATAAAAAACAAAGGACACCCAATTATTAAACTATTTCACTTCTCTCGCACGCATCCCACAACGGCCATCGAGCCATTCACCCCAACTCTAAACGCATCTAAGCTTCATTCTATAATTAGAGGACACCCAATTAATTAATATATAAGCAAAAGAGGCTAAAAAGCTGCCGCAGAAAGGCGGCGCATGCGTCGAGTAGCCTTGAATGGCAGCAATTTGAAAAAATTCAGACGACTTTAGGTCGTTTGATAAGGAAGGTTGCGAAGAAAATCGGCGTTAGCACGCGTTGGAGAGGGCGTCGCAGTATGAAAAACAGCCGTTCTGAGATTAAGTTTCGTACAGCAGCTTCGCCGCGGCGACGCCGCGCACCCACTTCGTCGTAGATCGCATCGCCTCGCCTGCTTCGACGCGTCGCGCCTGATACGCGAGGAGAGAATCTGTGCTTCCTGCCGCGAGCGCATAGTGTCTGTGAAATTTTGTAACGGCTTGAAGCCAGCCGCGGCCTTGCATGCCGAGCTGCGATAGCAGGGAGTGATTGCCGAGTGGATTTAACAGCTCAACACCTGTCGCGTTCTCAACCCTCAGCGCACGAACGCTCGCATCGAGCAACGCAACATAGCTCCCGCGATCAATCGGCAATGGATCCTGCGCCCTATTCCCCGGTTCGGCGAGGGGTCGCAGCTTAGAAACCCTCGACTTTAGTAAATGGCGCGCGTTGCGGCGTTTAAGCAATCGTTGCTGGCGGTAATTAGGTTCTTTGACTCGCTGCGCCTGACGAATCAGGCGCTCTTGAATCGACGTAAAATCACTCGCCTCGAGGCTGTCACTGACGCCGGCTCTAATTGGGTTGAGGTCGACATAGGCCATGCAGGTCACCAACGCCTTCTCGTCCAAAAGCGCCTGACTCTTGAATCGGCCCTCCCAAAAGCGGCCGGTACAACTGTCCTCGCGATTAGCCGCCCGCGCTATGCGCTCGTTGAGACAGCGCATAAACCAGCTAATATCCTGCAGGCGCTGCCGCCACTCAGCCAACGTTTTTGCCTCGATCTCCCGCGCTTTCTTGCTGCTCGAGTTAAGCCGCAGAGTTTCGATCAGTTTCGCATTGCGTGGGAATAATTTGGTCCAACGCGCTAACACCTCGTCGTCACTCCATGATCGAGCTTTGCCCACATCAACACCTAAAACCAGGTGGTAGTGGTTACTCATCACAGCATACGCGCAGACGTCGATGGCGAATTGACTCGCAAGCCATTTCATTCTCTGCACGAGCCACCCTTTGCGATGGTCGAAGTTCTGACCAGTCAGGGGATCGTCACCGCACAGAAAGGCGCGCCGAACACACCGCGAGATGCAGTGATAATACGGCGTATCCTCGAGTGATACCTGTTGGTTGCGCGCGCGTGTCACTTGCTGCTTTCCGACCCTTTTGAGCAAAAAATAAAACGGGAAATCGATTTTAGAGAGATTAGTGTAGACTTCAAGATCTAACTCTGGTTTTTATACACTCAACCTACCAACTCAAACTAAGCGCACAGAGAACAATTATGCGTATCGGCATCGATCTCGGCGGTACTAAAATCGAAGGTATCGTCCTCCGCAATGACGGCGAAATAATCCATAAACTCCGCGTCCCGACCCGCGGCGAATACTACGAGGTGATTCTCGACGACCTCGCGGCACTAATTCAGTCTCTTCAAGCTCGGCTTAAAGACCACCTCAGTGTGGGTATCGGCACGCCAGGCTGCCTCTCCACTAATGGCGAAATGAAAAACTGCAATGCGATTGAACTCAATGGCAAACGCCTGCTCGAAGATATCGAGATAAAGCTCGGCTACGAGGTTCGAATTGAGAATGATGCAAATTGCTTCGCGCTTTCGGAGGCCTGCTACGGCGCGGCACAAAACGCTCGCTCGGTCTTCGGGGTAATCGTCGGCACAGGCTGCGGCGGCGGAATAGTAATCGATAAAAAATTAGTCACGGGGCCTAACAGTATCTCGGGCGAATGGGGCCACAATTGCATGCCGGCGAATGCACGCGCGATGATTTCTGGCGACAGGGAATGCTATTGCGGCCGCATCAACTGCATCGAGACACTACTTTCCGGACGCGGGCTGAGCATGAGTTATTTTGATGCCACGGGGGAGCAGCTGTCGGCGGTAGAAATCGCCGAGCGTGCAGAGAAAGGCTTCAAACCGGCGCAGGCGTGTCTCGAAATTTACGCAGACCAACTCGCTCACTGCTTAGCCACGGTGATCAACATGATCGATCCAGAGGTCATCGTCCTCGGTGGGGGATTGTCCAATATCGCCTCGCTCTACAAGCGAGTCCCTGCCCTGTTGCGACCGCATGTGTTTAATGACCAAGTCCACACGCGCATAGTTCCCCCTACCTTCGGCGATGCTAGCGGCGCGATCGGCGCCGCATGCCTCTGGGAGCATTAACGCCTCACGCGTCAAACGGGTGTCTGAGGATTATGGTCTCTTCGCGATCAGGCCCTGTGGAAATAATATCGACGGGCACTTCGATGGCCGACTCGATGTAGCGAATATAGGCGCGAGCGTTCTCAGGCAATTCGTCGAGGCTTTTCGCGCCGACAGTTGACTCGGTCCAACCGGGCAGATCTTCGTAGATTGGCTCGAGCGCTTTATAGCTGTCAATGTCCATTAGACTGCCGGACGCGCTATCGCCCTTCCCTTTATAACCTACGCACACGCGGATTGTTTCTAAGCCATCAAGCACGTCAAGCTTGGTCAGGCAGATGCCCGAAACGCTATTGATACGCACCGCGAACCGCACCGCGGCAGCGTCGAACCAGCCGCAGCGACGGTCTCGTCCTGTTGTCGCGCCTTTCTCGTGGCCGACACTCGCAAGGTGAGCGCCAACCGCATCGAACAATTCGGTGGGGAACGGGCCTGAGCCTACCCGAGTGGTATACGCTTTTGTAATACCGAGTACATAGTCCAAATACAGCGGGCCGTAGCCACTGCCGGTGGCGGTGCCTCCCGCAGTCGTATTTGAAGAGGTTACGAAGGGATAGGTGCCGTGGTCGATATCGAGCAACGAGCCTTGGGCACCTTCGAAGAGTATGTCGGCACCTTCTTTGCGCCGGTTGTGCAGTAAATCGATCGTGTCGTCGATAAGGGGGCGCAGGTTTCTAGCGAGCGCTAGCTGATTCTCAAGCGTCGCCTCGAAGTCGACAGGCTCGACCCCGTAGTAATTTTCGAGCATGAAATTGTGATACTCAGTGAGCTCTTTTAGCTTTTCGGCAAAGCGCTCTTCGTTCAGCGTTTCGGCAAGGCGAATACCGCGACGGCCTACTTTGTCTTCGTAAGCCGGTCCAATGCCGCGTCCGGTGGTGCCGATCTTGCCATCGCCTTTCTTGAGCTCTCGCGCCTGATCGAGCGCAATGTGTGAAGGCAGGATGAGCGGACAGGCCCCGCTGATGCGAAGGCGATCACGAACAAAAACCTGCTTGTCTTCGAGCGCGGTAATTTCTTTGACTAAGGCATCGAGGCTTAACACGACCCCATTACCAATGACGCACATTACGCTTTCGCGAAGTATGCCACTAGGCAATAGATGCAACACGGTCTTCTCACCATTGATAACTAGCGTGTGACCGGCGTTATGGCCTCCCTGAAAACGCACGGCAACCGATGCCTGATCGGTAAGCAGATCGACGATTTTGCCCTTACCCTCGTCGCCCCACTGCGTGCCTAACACTACAACTGATTTCGCCATGTCGCTCTCTCGTTACCTTGCTCATTGCAATCGTTGCCCCACCGAACGCAGGACGCTAATACTACCTAGCCGCGGTGGCTAGCCTCACAATCCAAATTAAACTGGCTTAACTTCCCAACCAGACTCGCCTTTGACGATTACGCGGTCGCAGTTCTGCTCATTAAGCTGCTCTGCGCTGGCAGGCACTTCGCTCAAGCTCGACACGACCTGTTCACCCGACGCACGCAAGGATGCGATCAGCGCGAGTAGCTCAGCATCGGTTGAGAGTGGCGCCGCAATACTCGGTGCCTTGGGGACGTCGCTTAACGAGAGTCTGACGAGCGTTTTGAGATCGCTGTCAAAACCCGAAGCCGGACGCGCGCGCCCAAACACTTCGCCGATATCGTCGTAGCGGCCACCCTTCGCAACCGCTCGCCCGTGGATCGGCGTGTACGCGGCGAAAACAACGCCGGTATGATACTGGTAACCGCGTAATTCGCAGAGATCGAAACAGAGTCGGACGCCAGGCACGCGCGCCTGCACACCCGCCGCGATGGCCGCTAATTCAGCGAGTGGCGCACGCACCGACTCAGGGGCAGAGGCAAAAGCGGCCAGCGCCTCGTCGAGCACATTTTCGTCGCCGCTCAATTGGGTAAGTTTCGTGAGTAGGTCCCGAAGCGAATCGCTCGCTACTGACGCATTGAGCACCTCCGAAATCTCGTCGTAAGCCTTACGCTGCACCGCGTCGAACAGCCTCGCCTCGGTTTCCGAATCGATTTGCGCGGCATCAACGAGCGCGCGGAAAATGCCGACATGCCCGAGCACGTGATGGATATCAGGTACCGAAGCCGCCTCGAGCGTCGCATGCATCAAGCAAATCAATTCGATATCGCACGCAACGCCCGCATGCCCATAGAGCTCGGCGCCGACGCGAATAGGAACCCGCGAGGTCAGCAGGCCGCGCGGCTTGGTATGCAAAACACTGTCGGCGTAGCAGAGCCGCACGGGGCCCTCGCGATTGAGACAATGCGCATCGATACGCGCAGCCTGCGGGGTAATATCCGCGCGGATACCCATCATGCGGCCACTTAGCTGATCGGTAATTTTAAATGTATGCAGGTCGAGGTCATGCGACGAGCCCACCAGCAACGAATCGAGAAATTCGATCAGTGGCGTAATCACCAGCTCATACCCCCAAGATCCGTAGAGGTCGAGCAGCTTTCGTCTTAGCGATTCGAGCTTGTGAGCTTCGCGCGGAAGGATTTCCTCCACGCCGTCGGGTAGAAGCCAGCGCTTGGCGTTGGTCATATTGTATTCATTCCTTACCTTAGAGAGCGCCGCCGTGCCTTGGGTATTGAAGAGCCCGGCTATCGAGCAGGTGAGTTTGCGCAAATCGGCATTTTACGCCAGCCGCGCCCATCAATAAACGGAAGAATCACTGAATCTCCTTTTAGCTCAGGAGGGCAAGGCGCCAGAAACCAAAAAGGCCCAGAAACTCTTCAGCTTCTGGGCCTTGTATCTCTGAACTGTAAATGGGCAGAGAGGGACGCTAGTTAGCTATTTCGCCGTCTTTTAGATATTTGAAATAGTCACTGTCCGGATCGAGAAGCATGACATCTCCTTTGTTGTTAAAGGTCTGCCGGTACGAATTGATGCTGCGAGTAAAGGCGAACCACTCTGGGTCTTTCTGGTAAGCCTCAGCGTAAATGCTTGCAGCCATCGCGTCTCCTTCACCGCGGATTTCCTCGGCGTCTCTGTAGGCCTCTGCGCGGAAAATCGTTGCCTGTCTATCGGCGTCGGCGCGAATACCTATCGCGAGCTCCTCACCGCGTGACCTCAGCTCTTGGGCTTCACGATTTCGCTCGGTAATCATTCGATCGTAAACCGATGAACGCACGTCGTCGGGGAGATCGATTCGCTTAACCCGCACATCGATGACTTCGATGCCAATATCGGCAGCGGTGTTCTCGTTGAGATCGGCCGTCAAATCGAGCATCAGCTGATCGCGCTCGCCCGCCACAACCTCTTGCAGACTGCGGGCACCGATCTGGTCGCGTAAGCCGTCATTGATTCGCTGCGCAAGCAACCTACCAGCCGTCGCTATATCACCGCGCGTCGACACGTAGAACTGCCCCACATCGACGATCCGCCATTTCGCATACGAATCGACTTCGAGCGCTTTCTGCTCGAGCGTCAGATAACGCTGGCGCGGCGAGTCCTCTGTGAGGATTCGCGCATCAAATTTACGCACCGTATTTACCACAGGCATTTTAAAATGCAGGCCCGGCTCAATATCGGGATTAACGATTTCACCGAACTGCAGCATTACCGCCCGCTCAGTCTGTTTGACGACGAACAGCGAGTTAGAGGCAACAGCCACTACCGCCGCTACGATTGCTAACAGGAGAAAATTTTTCATTTAGCGTACTCCTCGCGTATTCGTTGGCACGCGGCTGCGATCGATAGAGTTGCTGTTGTTATTGGCCGAAGGCATATACGGCGATAACTGCTCGGCTAAGGCTCTAAGGTCCTGCGTGCTAGACGCGCCACCAAGGCCGCGGCCGCTCTGCTCCATAATTTTGTCGAGTGGCAGATAGAGCATGTTGTTGCCGCCCTCTACGTCGATCATGATTTTAGTGCTCGCGGTCATGACGTCCTCAACTGCCTCAATATATAGACGCTGACGAGTCACCTCCGGTGCCTTCTGATACTCAACTAGCAGCTGATTGAAACGCGACGCGTTACCAGTAGCCTCTGCGATAACCTCTTCACGGTAGGCGTTCGCCTGCTCTATTTGACGCTGGGACTCACCGCGCGCCTCAGGGATTATCTGATTCGCATATTGCTGTGCTTGGTTCTGCGCACGCTGCTCGTCTTCTCGCGCACGAATCACGTCGTCGAACGCCGGCCTGACGGCCTGCGGTGGCTGCGCCTGGACAACGTTTACTTGGCTTACCAGAATGCCCGTATTGTAATTGTCCATGTAATTTTGCAAACGCTGCTGTACGTCATCGGCTACCTGCTCGCGGCCGGTAGTCAGAATTTGGTCCATAAAGTTGCCACCAACCACATGGCGTATCGCCGACTCAGCGGCGTTATCTAGACTACGCTCTGGATCCTGCACTGCTAGCACATACTTAACGGGATCATCGATGCGGTATTGAACTGTGACCTCGATATCGATGATGTTCTCATCGGTAGTGAGCATCGCGTTGCTGTCGTAGGTCTTGGCGTTGAGCTCAGAAATGTTGACCAACGACACTTCATCAATCAACGGCGGATTCCAATGCAATCCGGGCTGGACCGTCGCGTCGAGCACCTTACCGAAGCGCAAAACAACTGCGCGCTCTGCCTGATCGACTATGTAGAACCCACCGAATGCCCAGATCACCGCCGCAACGACGACGAGGCCTGCGAGCAGCCCTCCAGAGAAGCCGCCGCCGGAGCCGGACGACGCGCTGCCAGAACTCGAGCCTCCGCCGCCAAACACGCCGTTGAGCTTTTTGGTTAGCGAGCGAATCACCTCGTCAATATCGGGAGGGCCTTGCTCTGGCCCTTTACGGCCGCCACCGCCCCAAGGGTCGTTGTCGTTTCCATTGTTGCCGGGTTCGTTCCAAGCCATTGGTTTCTCCATAGCTTTGTATTACGGGATGGACGTGCCGCTGACATGTCCGGTATTTCGTACAGTTGATGTTAGCGAATTCGAGACCAATAACCCAGTGCAACCGGACTATTCCGCCGTCTGTCTCACGCCCTCGATTGCGACACCAGTTTGCTGCTTTATCCTATCGAATTCCTGCAGCGGCATTCTGACGCGCAGAAGGTAGTGCCCATCGTCGGTGATCTCTTCGTTTTCGACATAGTTAGCAGCATACAGCTTACTTCGGAGCCTCGCTTCGCTCGGCGCTACGCGCAGAAGCTGATCGGACATCTCTCCTGCAAGTAACTCGCTCACAGCCTCTAATAACGTCTCAATACCCGCTCCGGTTTTAGCCGAAATCCAGACTCTGTGAGGTTTTCCCGCGCTATTGCGCTGCAGTTCCGGCTCTCGCCCGGGCAGGAGGTCTATTTTATTAAAGACCTGCAACTGTGGGACTTCTTGCGCGCCGATCTCAGCGAGCACGGATTCGACCTCGAAAATAAACTCAGGATGAGAGTCGTGCGCCGCGTCGATCACATGAAGGAGGAGGTCGGCCTGCACCGTCTCTTCGAGTGTGGCACGAAAAGCTTCGACCAACTGATGCGGGAGATGACTAATAAACCCGACCGTGTCGGCCATAATCGCCTGCCCAAAATTGGGCAGCTCGACCTTGCGCAGCGTCGAATCTAGCGTGGCGAACAGCTGATCTGCTGCATAGGTCTGCGCACGCGTTAGCCGATTGAATAGAGAAGACTTGCCCGCATTGGTGTAGCCCACTAAGGAGACAGTCGGCACCTCCGCTCGGCGCCGCGAACGACGGCCTTGATCACGCTGAGTCCGCACTTTGACGAGCGCTTTGTTAATCGACTTGATGCGCTGCGCGATAATACGCTGGTCCATTTCGAGCTGCGTCTCACCTGCACCTCGCATACCTATGCCGCCTTTCTGGCGATCAAGGTGCGTCCAGCCGCGTTTCAATCGACTGCTCATGTGCTGTAGCTGTGCGAGTTCGACCTGCAGCTTACCTTCATAACTGCGAGCGCGCTGCGCAAAAATATCGAGAATCAAACCCGTGCGATCGATGACGCGGCATTTGAGCTCGCGTTCGAGATTGCGCTCTTGGCTTGGCGAGAGCGAGTGATTGAAAAGCACGACCTCAGCCTTGTGCGCGGCAACGGCAGCCTTGAGTTCTTCAAGCTTACCTTCGCCCACGAAATAACTCGGCGAGGGCTGCCGGCGGCTACCTGAGATAATTGCGACCGGCTGCGCGCCCGCAGAAAGTGCGAGTTCTTCGAACTCTACGATGTCATCGGCATCACGATCATTATCGATGTGCAGATTGACCAGAAGGGATATCTCTCCCGAGTCGGGGCGATCGAAAAACAATCAGGGTCCTTAGGCTTACGCCTCGTTGTCAGCTTCGTCGCCGTCGATCTCTGCATCGTCTTCGCCAGAATTTAGCGCCGGAATTTTGACCATGCGCGCAGGCACCACGGTGGAGATCGCGTGCTTATAAACCATCTGACTAACAGCGTTCTTCAACAGAATGACAAATTGATCGAAAGACTCAATCTGACCTTGTAGCTTAATACCGCTCACGAGGTAAATTGAGACGGGAATCCTTTCCTTACGCAATACATTGAGGAAAGGGTCTTGTAGTGTTTGTCCTTTAGACATTATTGTTCTCCGTTCGTTCGACAATGCGTCTGCGTTGGTGGCTTTGCATCTTACGGTGCTTACTATATGGTGGTAGGTACAACAGTTTTCAACAGCTTGTGCAAAGAATCGTGAGTGGAGCTAGGCAGACTATGGAGATCGTTCCAACTGCGTAGCCAAGTAATCTGACGCTTGGCTAACTGACGCGTAGCGATGATACCCCTATCGACCATTTCCTCATAGCTCAAATCACCGGCGAGGTATTGCCACACCTGCTTGTAGCCAACGGAGCGAATCGAGGGAAGCGAGAGCGACAGATCGCCGCGCTCGTAAAGACTTCGCACCTCGTCGACCAGACCCTGATCCAGCATCTGAGTAAATCGCTTTTTGATTCTCTCATGCAGTACGCCTCGCTCGACCCCTTGGATTGCGCAAAACGTTAAGTTCAGCCCACTTTTATCACCCTTTAGGCGCGACACCGCCTCTTCTTCGTGAAGCGCACTGAGCGTTTTTCCTGAGATTCGATAGACCTCTAGCGCGCGTTGCAAGCGCTGTGGATCGTTGGGATGAATCCGCGCGGCGGCCTGAGGGTCGACCTTTTGGAGCTCGGCATGCACCGCAGCCCAGCCCTCACTCCGAGCCTGCGCCTCGATTGTGGCGCGCACTTCTGCGTCAGCATCAGGCATCGAAGCCATTCCGTCGCGCAGGATACGGAAATACATCATCGTGCCTCCCACGAGAAGAGGTGTGTTTCCGCGGGCTTTAATTTCTCCGATTAACCGCAGCGCATCGCGGCGAAAATCTGCGGCAGAATAAATCTCCGCTGGATCTAGGATACTGAGCAAATGATGAGGCGCGTGAAGGAGCGTCTCGGCGTCAGGCTTTCCTGTGCCTATGTCCATACCTCGATAAATCTGCGCCGAGTCAACGCTGATGATTTCGAAGGGATGGTGAGCAAGCAGCTCGATGGCGAGTGCGGTTTTACCCGATGCCGTGGGGCCCATCAGACAGAGGGCGTCCGGTGGCGTCGCTTTCTTTGCCGCACTCATTACTGGCCACGCAAAAAAAGTTTATCGAGCTGAGCTAGGCTTTGATAGACCCAGGTAGGCCGGCCATGGTTGCATTGACCGCTGCGCTCCGTGATTTCCATATCCCGCAGCAGCGCGTTCATCTCCGGTATTGATAGCTGACGATTCGCGCGGACAGAGCCGTGGCATGCCATCGTCGAAAGAAGCTCGTCCTGATGCGCCTGCACTCTCTCGCTGCTGCCGTATTCCAAAACATCCGACAACACATCGCGCACGAGCTGTTCGACGTCTGCGTTGCGCAAAATCGAGGGAATTTGACGCACCACGAGCGACTCATCGGCGACGCGCTCGAGCATAAGACCGAGACTCTGAAGCACCTGCTGCTGAGACTCTGCGCAATCCGCCTCAGACCTGCTCACGGCAATCGAGATTGGTACAAGCAGCGGCTGCGTCTTGAGCTCCTCATTCTGGCACGCTGTCTTCATGCGCTCATAGGTGATGCGCTCATGCGCCGCATGCATGTCGACAACGATAAGCCCGTCTTTGTTCTGCGCGAGAATATAGATCCCATGGAGCTGAGCGATGGCAAAACCGAGGGGCGGGACCTCTCTATCGCCGTCGATTTCGTTCAGGTTACCGTAGGCCGCGAGCTGCTCTCGAACGGCGTTTGGATTTATCGCACCGCCGCTAGTACCAAAATTCCCGGCATAGCGAGGCTGACCTGACGAGAATGGCCGATCAGAGGCTGCGCCTTCACCGGCGAAGCCTGCAGTCTGATTGCCCTGCGCGACGGCGCCGCCGGCCCATGCATCGGTCTGCCCGAATCCCTGGCGATGCTCCGCAAGTCCAAGACTGCTCTGCTGCGGTATCTCTTGGCCTTGTTCGAACACAGCGCTAGTAGATGGCTCTGCGCCGGATAGTCGGTCCTGCGGCTGAATCGCAGCGAGCGCCTTGTGCAGTGAACTGAACAGAAAATCGTGAACAAGCCGACTGTGGCGAAAACGCACCTCGTGTTTTGTAGGATGCACATTCACATCGACGCCGGCAGGGTCCATTTCAAAGTACAAAACATACGCAGGGTGACGGCCATGAAAGAGCACATCGCGATACGCCTGCTTTACCGCATGCGTCACCAGCTTGTCGCGAATAATGCGGCCGTTAACATAGAAATACTGCAGGTCTGCTTGGCTGCGCGAAAAAGTCGGCAGACTTACCCATCCCCAGAGTCGCATGCCCGCCGCTTCGCGCTCGATGAATACCGAGTTCTCGACAAAGGCTGGGCCGCACACGAGAGCAACGCGTCGAGCCCTTTCGGTTTCGGTAGTCGCAGGAAGCAGTTTGTGGATAGCGCGCTGATTGTGATTCAGCGCAAACATCACATCGAAGCGGCTCAGCGCGATTCGCTTGAGCACTTCATCGATGCGAGAGAATTCGGTTTTTTCGGTTTTCAGAAACTTACGCCGAGCAGGCGTGTTAAAAAACAGGTCGCGAACCTCTACAGTCGTCCCTGCTGGATGCGCGGCGGGCGTCAGCCGGGCCTCCATCTCTTGCCCCTCGGCCTCGACACACCAAGCGGTTTCCTCATCACTGCCCTCCCGCGCTCGCGAAGTCATGCTCAAACGCGAGACCGAGCTGATGCTTGCTAGCGCCTCGCCCCGAAACCCAAGGCTAGCTATTGCCTCTAGATCATCAAGCTCGACAATCTTGCTGGTCGCGTGGCGACTCAGCGCGAGTGCAAGATCCTCTTTATGTATCCCCGCGCCGTCGTCGCGGATTCGCAGCAACTTTACACCGCCTTGCTCGACATCGACCTCAAGCCTCGTTGCGCCGGCATCAAGGCTGTTTTCAAGCAGCTCCTTCACGACCGAGGCCGGGCGCTCGACGACCTCGCCCGCCGCAATCTGATTAGCGAGGCGTTGGCTTAGGAGATTGATGCGATTCATAGGATGCGGTTCATAGTAAGAGGCCGGCAGTGAGCTTAAATTGGCAGAATGTTGGCGTGGGTTGAGTATAGCATTGCCTAAACTGATTCTGCGCGCCGGGGATTACTCTGAGAACACGTGCAAAAGAAGCTAGCTGGCCGGAATCTTGAGAACCTGGCCCACAAGAATACGATCCGCGCGGAGTTCGTTAAGGCGGCGAAGGTCGGCGAGACTGACGCGATAACGCGCGGCTATGCCCGACAGCGTCTCTCCGCTCTGAATCTTGTGCTCGCGCTGCGCGGGCTCGAGTCCTCCGGGCAACTTCAGCACCTGGCCTATCTGCACGCCATCGCTCTTTAGCGCGTTGTGCGCTTTTAGAGCAGCCGTTGTGGTGCCGAACCGCTGCGCGATCATCGAGAGGGAATCACCGCGACGCACCGTATAGCTCGCAGGCGTTACGCCATTTGCCTTTTGCCACGCGATGAGACTTCCTTCGGGCGGGGCATCATAAAAGTAAGCCATCACTCCCCTGCCAATCCCCGCTGCTAGCTGCTTCTGAAACGAAGGAGTGTTGAGGCGCTTCGCCTCTTCGGGATTAGTAAGATAGCCCGTCTCAATCAAAATGGACGGAATATCTGGGGACTTGAGCACCTCGAGAGAGGCCTGCTGAACTTTTGTTTTTCTCAGCCTTGTGATGCCGCCGACGGCGTCGAGAACGCGCGAGCCAGCTATGACACTCTGCTCCATGCTCCACGCCATTTGCAATGAGACCAGCGTTAGCGCGACGTCATCATCCCACGAGCCGAGGCTTAGATCGCTGCCGACCCCGCCAAGAAGATCAGCGGTATTCTCTTTCTGAGCCACACGCCGCGCATTCTCTCGGTCAGCGCGATCGCCTGAAAGCGCATAAATTGTTAGCCCTCGTGCACGAGACGTCTTATACCAATCGGTATGAACGGCAACGAAAAGGTCTGCGCGGCGCTCGCGCGCGATCTCAGGCCTGCGCGAAAGTTTCACATAGTAGTCGCCATCACGAACCATGACCGGCGCGTATCCAGGCATTCTGTCGAGATAGTCGTAGAGCTCACGCGCAATGCGCAGGGTGATGTTCTTCTCCTGCAGTTTGCCGTCGTAGCCTATGCCGCCGGGATCCTCACCGCCGTGGCCCGCCGAAATTGCCACCACGATATCGCGGCGCTGATCGGGAGCTCTCTCTGGTTTTCTCTGCGCTGCGGCCGCGGTCCTGGCAACTTCAGCCTCCCTCGCTGCACCCCCGTCGATGGCATTTGTGTCATAGAGGTCAACCACGAGTCGGTGGCCAAGTTCAGCATTGGGCTCGAGGGTAAAACTTTTCGGCGTTGTTTTGGTGTTCAGATCAATCACTACCCTGAGCAGTCCTCCGTCACGCGTCGCACTGCGTAGCCCGGTGATCGGGCTATCCTCGAACTCGATATCGCCGAGACGCGTTGCAAGGGTCGAGTCAGCGATATCGATCACTACTCGCTCTGGCGCATCGAGGGTGAACAGCTTGTAGTCGACGCCCGCACTAAGGTCGAATACGAGTCTCGTATGATCTGGCGCACGCCAAAGTCTGAGATCGCGAACCTCCGCGGCTGCAACAACCGTCGGCGCAATGAGGGCACAAAGCCAGATGATTACGGTGAGGCTGAGGACAGGCGCCGGCGCGCGCCCTGCGCCCGGCGAGGCGGGCGAGGCGCTAGAGAAATGCGAAAAATTGGATGCCGTTCGAAATGCCATTTAACTATCCAGACTGCTTATCCAGACTGCCTATCCAGACTATTTATACTAACTAGAATCGATCACGAGAAATTTTTCACGCGCACAGCCGAGTGCCGGCCTCGATTATCGGCACTCTCGCCTTATAGAGCGGCAGCTAGCGGCGAATCTTCAGGGTTTCAGCTTAGCCGAATAACGCCGAGAGCATTTGTGCACCGCGCTGCGAAAGCGCGCTGCAGCGGGCAGTCCGGCCGGCGTCGGTTTCGGTCAGCTCAATTCGAAAATCCGCAGCGGGCGCCCAGCCCGCGCCATGTTCTGGCCACTCGACGAGGCAGAGGTTCGGGGCTTCGAAATAGTTATCGGTACCCAAATAGTCAAACTCCTCGGGGTCGGAGAGCCGATAAAGATCGAAATGGTAGATGTTGCAGCGCGCCAATTCATAGGGCTCGACGAGCGTGTAAGTGGGACTCTTCACCGCGCCTTCGTGTCCATAGCCGCGCAGGAAGCCGCGGGTTAACGTTGTTTTGCCCGCACCAAGATCCCCCTGCAGATGAATAACGCCGCCGGCTGTCGCGGCGCCCACTCCTACTGCGGGCACCTCGGAGCTAGCCTCGCTCTGCGTCGCTCGGGCAAGCCTAAAACCAAAGGCGATTGTCGCGTCCTCGTCGGCGAGAAATTCGCTCCGGGTATCGAGCACGCTAGTGCCTGCGTCCTGTTTTAGGTGGTGTGAAGAGACGGAAGAAACTGTGGTCATGGCGCGCTGCCCTCTCGCGGCGGTTCGATTAGTGGGAGAGTTGTTTAAGCTCAGAGCCGAATTGTGAATCGCGATTCGCTCTCGGGCAAGAGGCGGGGCTACACTGCGGTGATAAATTCTACTGCCGAGTAACTACTTATCGAGGCGCTGAATCAGACGGCGCACGAGCCGAAGGGCGGTCTCCAGCTCTTCGACGGGAATGTCTTCGGTGTTGCGAATGGCCCAGGGATCCTGCACTTCGCGCAGCGCGTGGTACGCACTCTTACCTTCGTCGGTCAGCAAAACAAGCACCGATCTTTTATGCTTTGGATTGGGCTGGTAAGTGATCAGACCATCTTGCGCCATGACATCCGTGATGCGTTGCACCGCCTGCCGCGATTGCCCAAGCACACGCGCAATTCCCGGGACAGTAAGACCGGCAGTGGAGAGTGCGACAACGCCGATAACCTTCCAACGTGCGCTCGTCAGGCCAAGATCCTCGGTCATCGCATCGCCTTCGGCGACCAGCAAGCCGTTTAAGCGAAAAACCGACAACACAAGGTCGAGAAATAGCATCCGCTTCGGCGAATGCGTCGAGGAGGGAGAGCCGCCTGCAGCAGAGGTTGCTGCGCGTATCGAGCCCACCCGCGCGACCAGCGCGTCCATTGATACTCGTCTGTTATCTGACTCATTCAATGCCAAGATAATGTCTCTTTGTATAAAATTATCAAGCGATCCGGTCACATACCACTCGTTTTTGGCTTCAGCCTGTCCTGAGAACTCGGCGGACCAAAGCTATAATGCCAGCATGCTGTCAGTTACTCGGGCAGAGGTCAAGGGATAGCTGACCGCAAGTGTCTAAACAACTCTTAATATCAGCGGCTCTCAAAGCGCCGTTTAAAGCGTCTGTCGGAGCAGCAGAGAAAGAACTAAGTGAAGAGTTCAGCAAACTTTTGCGCCGTGAGAATCGACTCAATAACTATATCCAGCGCATTCAATAACCGCAGTCCGGAGACGCTCATGTCAGTTCAATCAACCAGTCGCCTTTCTCGTAACTTTGTTTTTTATCTGACACGATTTGTCGTGGCCGCACTCGTAGTGTGTTCCCCGACCATCGCCTCAGCACAGGCGAAACTTTCAGGCACCCAAGAGGAAATACGCGAAATAGTGTTTCCTAGACCAGATCAGGTCTCGATTGAGGGCAAAGCGACGCTAACCGCTTATAAGGACAGCGTGCAGGTAGAGCTGATTGTGATCACAGAGGCGCGCTCGTTAGAGACAGCGATGCGCGATAATCAGGCGCTGCGATCACGCCTCGCGCAAAGATTCATCGACGCCGGGATCGACGCCGATGCGATCAGCAATGCAAAATTTTCTAGCTCGCCAAAGAAGGGCTTTCTCTCACAAAAAACCAATAGTTTCGAAGTGGGCGCTAAACTGCAGGTAACCGTGACTAGCGAAGCAGAACTCCAACTGCTTGCCGCCGCTGCAGATCAGTACGAGGAAGTCGAACTGGGCGCAATCGAGTTTGAACACAGCGAAGAGAAGGAACTAGAGAGACAGGTGCGCGAGCTCGCCGTGAAAGATGCACTGGACCAAGCAAATTTTTATTCACAGACGCTCGGCTTCGCGCTCAAACCCATAAATTTTTATCCGCAGACGTTTACGCGTAACTCCCGCCCGCAGTTACTAATGAGCAGAGCGATGGCGATGGACGAAATGGCGGCGCCTGCGTCGCTGGACAACTTCGATGAAATCGAATTCGACGCTTCAGTTACCGTTGTTTTCGAGATCGTGCGGAACCAAAATTAGCCTGCTTAGTGGGTAAGTGAATACATTAAATAGTTAATGCCCAATCGATAGGCGGAGTTAGCATACCGTGTCGGATAATCGGGATGATAGGT
Organism: Pseudomonadales bacterium; assembly: GCA_023254735.1. Taxonomy (GTDB): domain Bacteria; phylum Pseudomonadota; class Gammaproteobacteria; order Pseudomonadales; family Pseudohongiellaceae; genus UBA9145. Next base: position 26,035 of record JALRKV010000008.1, read on the forward strand.
GTGCTCCCATCCATCTCCCATGTCCGAATTCCAGTTGATTAACACCATCACGCGACCCTGATCATCGAGGATCGCGTGATTACTCGCCGTGTTTATCCCTTGTTCACCGTATTCATCTGAACGATACAGCGCGGGAATCATTTGCGGCCCATCGATGTCGTAATAGACGTGAAAAATTTCGTGATCGGGCGAGAGTTCGACGATTTCGCGATCAGGAAAAAGCTGCGAGAAGGCGGCATAGAAATTGTCCCACTGGCGCTGCCCCCAAAAATCATCGATTAGCAGAAATCCACCGCGCAAGAGGTACTGTCTCAGGTTCTCTATTTCGGCAGGACTTAACACGATTCCGCCGCCCTGCCCGACCTCGAGCATATAGAGAAACGGATAATCGAAAATTTCTGGATCATCGAATTCGAGCACAATAGGATTGCTCATGACACGGATGTTTGTGAGCCTCGAAACGCCGCGCAGAAAATTAGTGTCCGCGTCAGGAAAATCAATAGCCCATGGGCCGTCACCGAACCCTCCCCGGAAGCCCCCACCGCTAAAATACGTGTTGAAACGAACGCGCACGAAGTTGAATTCGCCTGCCGCATCGTCAACGAGAATGTCGCCACCGTCGGGCTGCGAACCGCGGGCGAATGACTCTAGCCGCTGCGCATTCAACAAGCCCGAGAAGCCTAAGAACACGATTAGTGTCATTGCTAGAGTCGTTAGTCTCGCGACTTCCAGATATTCTGTGCGTCTACTTGTCAGCCACATTTTAGCTTTCGCCTCTCATTCCCGCGCAGTAATCCTTGTCCGCGAGTGCCGGTGTAAACCAGACATAATCATACGCCGGCAATTCAACCGAGTCGTCCAGATAGCGCTCTGGCTGCGACTGATCGTCTACCACTTCGAGGAAGGCCACCGCCGCAATAGCGTCGCGCGTAAGCCCTGAGTGTGCGCGCAGAAGGTAATTCGGCACGCCGAGATCCTCCCGTATATGGTAGTTGCCCGCGATGAGCACGGTGCTTTTACCGTGAGCACGCTGTGCATCGACTAGGCTTTTCGCTAGCGATTCATCTCGGCCCTGCTGCACGCGCACCATGGCATCGAACTGAGACTCTGGGAGCATTCCGCAATGACTCGAGTCGATATCCTCTTTGAGCTTCGCCCGCCCTAGCTCACCAACCGCGCCCTCGGCGACTGGGGCGTCGGAGGCATAGAGGGCGGACATCTGCGGGCGACTGATGTTACCTGCATAAATAGGCACGCCGCGTTGGTAGGCTGTGGAGACAAGGGGACCATAAAGGTTCCAATCCCAGCCCTGTCTGTCCCACTCGATATAGTCCGCTAAGCGTTCATTGCTGGCGAATCGCCGCGTGCCGAGCGTGGCTAATCGCGGCATCATGTCGGTCGCGAGCATTTCAAAAGACACCGCGCCGAGAGTGCCGTGATCGGCGAACGTAGCCAGCATCTCTCGCTGCAATGCGTGATGATCTGGGTTGTCGTGTTTCTCACCTAGCAAAACGTACTCAGACATTTTTAACTTTGCGAGTAGCGATTCAGCGCTAATGAACCGGCCCGACGACACCTCCCAGATTCGGCCAACGAGCGGCGAGTCGGCGCGCAGCGAGGTTTGCCAACCGCGCTCGGGCGTGTTCATCGGAGCGCTCTCTGTCTGAGCGACATCCTCGTTTGCGGCGCAGCTACTCAGGATCCCGAGTGCCAATGCACTCGCAAGCATAGGCTTCTTGGCGACAAAGGCCTTCGCGACAGACCAAAGGCACGCATCCTGCAGCACACGAAAATCTAACATTTACCGTCCTTTTTTGGGTAATCGAACTCCACCAACCGCGCAGAACCGAGCGCAATCTGCTTCCATTGCTCGATCTCAAGCTCAAACTGCAAAAGGCCGCCCGTGGGTACATTGTCGACGGTCAGATTCGCCAGTTCGTTAACGAAATCGGTGATCGCTGGATTGTGCCCAACAAGCATGACGCTGCTGAAGTCATCATCGAACAAAGCAATCGCGCGCAGAAGCATCGGCGCGCCCGCGAAATAGAGGCTGTCATCATTCGTTACGCGGTCAGCTGGCAAACCGATCGCTGAAGCAAAAAGGCGTGCCGT
>JALRKV010000088.1 GCA_023254735.1 Pseudomonadales bacterium
ATCTTAATGCCCTGGTCGACAAAGAATTCATGGTGGGCAGCGCTCGTTGCCGCGGCGTAGAGCTATGCGAACCCTGCGCTTTCCTAGCAGCTACGGTGCACCGAGGCGTGCTACCAGGTCTGGTCAATCGTGGTGGACTGCGGGCGATTATTATTAAAAATGGAAGCGCAGAGATCGGCTCGACAATTACCGAAGGGTAGAACCCCTTTTCAACGCAGCAGCAGGAGCACACCAATGACTATAACAAATTGGCTCCGCGAGGGGCTCGCGCGCAGACCGCTTTGGATGAATGCCATTCTCGCTTTTTGCGCCTACATGACGTTTATCTACCTTCCTTGGGATGTTTTCATCAAGCCCTTAGAGGTTGATCAGGAAGTCTGGTTTGGGGTCCTATTTACCGGCTGGGCGGCCAAGGCCGGGGCGCTGCTGCACTGGTTCGTCTACGGCGCTGGCACGCTCGGACTGTGGCGCATGCGCAGCTGGCTGCAACCGTGGATGAGTCTGTATTTGCTGCAGATTGCCTTTGGAATGGCTTACTGGGGACTCACCGATCCGCGCGGAAGTAACGAGCCAACCGCGCTATTAATTGCCATTCCCTTTATCGGCCTCGCTTACGCCGCGTGGCGATCGCGTCATCGCCTGAGTCCGGCATGAGTGTTTTAAGTGCGCCGCTAGAACCACTTCCAGCGTTTAAATAGCCAGATCTGCAGCGCGACTACCATTGCCAAGAAGCCGCTGAAAATCCAGAACGCGGAGGGGTTATCGACTCCCGGTACGCCGCCGACATTAATACCGAGCAGTCCCGTTAAAAAACCCAGTGGCAAAAATACTGCGGCAATGACGGATAAGAGGTATAAGTTCTTATTCATCCTGTCGGACAGAGCATTCGTCAGTTCGTCTTTTACGATTTGTGCGCGTTCTCGAATCGTGTCGATCTCTTCTATATACCGAACCACTCGGTCCAATGACTCTTGCAGCCGCCTTTTATGCAACTCGTTTAGCCAGGGCATGTCGGATACGCGCAGCGCAGCAATAACATCGCGCTGCGGCGCGATATAGCGTCGAAACACAATTGCCTGTTTTCGAATGTCTGTAATTTGCGCACGGTATTTCGTATCGGCCGCTTCCATTACTCGCTCTTCGGCATCGTCTAATAGTTCGTCGAGCTCAGTAAAAACAGGCTCCATGCGTTCGAATAGGCGGCTCGTTAACTGCGTAATGAAATCACCCGCGCTGCGTGGACCGACACCGGCTTCAAGTCTTTCGCGCAAATCGGTAACCGCTTTAAGCCGACGTTTGCGCGCGCTTATTATTCTCGACCCATCGATCCAGAGTCTGATAGAAACCATATCCTCAGGCTCGGCGTCGGCGTTTAGATTAACGCCGCGAAGGATAAGCAGCGTGCCAGTTTCGAACTCGAGTATGCGAGGCCTTGTCTCTTCGGCAAAAAGTGCGTCGAGCGTGAGCGAGTCAAGAAACGGTAATTCGGCGTCTGCCCACCTTTTTGAGCTTTCATCGTTTATGTCGAGATGTACCCAAGTAAGATCACTACCTTCGAGTGAATCTGCGATTCGCGCCGAGACTTCTGAATTAACATTGGTTCCGCTCGTTGGCAGTCCTTCGCTGTCGAGCTTGATTGGCAGCAGAGACTTCCCCGCTCCGTCTTCGCCAATCTGGTAGGCGTAAATAATACCGCTGCAGTCGACCATGCCTATCCTTCCTTGTCCGCCGCCGGTTTCGCCGATGATGCGATATCGAGCGGCCCTTTTATGTGCAAATCGCGCTGAGGGAACGGGATTTCAATGCCATGTTCTTTGAACTTACGCCAGATCGAGAACATGACCTCGCTGTGCGGAGGCCAGCGTCCTAAGGTGACATCCTCGACCCAGAAATGCAGGGTGAAGTTCACAGAGCTGTCGCCGAAGGAGCGCAAAAAACAGGCGGGCTCTGGGTGAGTCGCACACCGAGGATGCTCGCGCGCCGCGGCGAGAATCAATTCGTTAGCGAGATCGATATCGCTGTGATACGAGACGCCAACCTCGACCTCAACGCGGGCGCTCGCATTGGAGAATGTCCAATTGACCACGCGGCTGGTAATCAGGTCTTCATTGGGAACTAGGATTTCCTTGCTATCGAAAGTCTCGACAAGCGTATAGCGTGCGCTCGCTCGGCGGACGAAGCCGAACGTGCCGTCGGAGAGCTCGATGAGATCGCCCTCCTCGATCGATTTCTCCATCAGGAGGATGAGGCCGGAAATAAAGTTCGAGGCGATTTTTTGCAGGCCGAAGCCGAGCCCGATACCCACGGCACCACTAAAGACTGTGAGCGTCGTAAGATCAATACCGACAAAATCGAGCCCTACGAGAAAGGCAATTAAATAGATAACTATCTGGGCGAGCTTGAGAACCAAGGCGCGATTCGCGGCACGCAGGCTCTGAAGCCTCGAAATCCGATGTTCAACGGTGTCGACTATTATCGCCGTTGTCCAAAAAACCAACGCGATGGCGATCAAAGAGCTCAGAAGCGTGTAGGCGGAAAGCCCAAAGCTGCCGATTCGAAGCGTAAGCGCAGGCGTATCGAGTACTGTCCGCACCGAATCTAGATAGCCCAGATATGTCGCTGCCACTATCCCAATGAGTACCATGAACAGCAGCCACTTAGCGGCGCTACGTCCGGGTTTTATGATTTTTAGCCAGATATTTGCCATGAGGCGATGGTACCCATCGTAGTGTGAAACATAAACGCTAAATTAGCTCTTCAGCATGCCACCGCTAGGGTAGAATGCGCACTCTTTATCCTATGCAGCTCTCCCAGCCAAGAAGCCAATCCAACTATGCCTCTGCTCAGACTCGACAAAGCTTCCCTTAACTTCGGCACACATGTGCTATTAGATGAGGTCGATTTCGAAATCAAACGCGGTGCCCGCATTGGCCTTCTCGGCCGCAACGGCGCCGGCAAGACCACCCTGATGAAAGTGATTGAAGGGATTATGGGGCTCGACGGCGGCGAGCGCTGGCTGCGCCCGGGCGTCAAAGTGGCATGGCTTGAGCAGAGCCTTCCGGATGCCGACGAGCAAACCGTGTACGATCTCGTCGCCGATGGCCTCGCAGAGGTTGGTGACTTGCTAAAACAGTATCACCACCTCACGTCGAACTACGAGGACGCCGACATGGCTCAACTCGAACGCGTGCAGAGTGCACTCGAAGCAAAAGATGGCTGGAGCCTGAGCCAGAAGGTCGACACGGTCATTTCGCAGCTCGACCTGCCTGCCGACAAGCTCATGAAAGAGCTTTCGGGCGGTTGGCGCAAACGCGTTGCCCTCGCCCGCGCGCTAGTGCGCGAGCCCGAGCTTTTATTGCTCGACGAGCCAACCAACCATCTCGACATCCCAGCGATCGAATGGCTCGAGAAGCAGCTTCAGGATTATCACGGCGCACTCATGCTTATTACGCACGACCGGAGCTTCTTGCAGAATGTTGCGAATAAGATTGTCGAACTCGATCGTGGGCATCTCTACCAGTTCGAAGGCACTTTCGAGCGTTTCCTCCGCTACAGAGCAGAGCAGCTTGCCGCAGAGGAGACTGCCAACAAACTCTTCGACAAGAAACTCGCCGAAGAGGAAGTGTGGATTAGACAGGGCATCAAGGCGCGCCGAACACGTAACGAGGGCCGTGTCCGAGCGCTTGAGGCGATGCGCAAAGAACGCGGCGAGCGCCGCGTCCAGCAGGGTAAGGCGAACTTTCAAGTGAGCAGCGCTGAGCGTTCCGGTAAAATCGTCGCCGAGCTCACCGAGATTACGCAACGCTTTGGCGACAAGCTTGTTATCAACAAGCTCTCCACCACCGTGATGCGCGGCGACCGCATCGGTCTCGTCGGCGCTAACGGCGCGGGCAAGTCGACGCTGCTCAAAATTCTGCTGGGGCAACTCCAGCCTACCGAAGGCAAGGTAAAGCTAGGCACCAAACTCGAGGTCGCCTATTTCGACCAGCTGCGCGAACACTTGGACCTCGAAAAAAATCTTATCGACAATGTGTGTGGCGGACAGGAGTACATCGAGATTGGTGGCAAGCGTAAACACGCAATCAGCTACCTAAGCGACTTTTTGTTTACGCCGGATCGCATCCGAACACCCGCCAAAGCGCTATCGGGTGGTGAACAGAATCGCGCGATCCTCGCCAAAGTGTTTAGCCGCCCCGCTAACATTCTCGTGTTGGACGAACCGACCAACGACCTCGATATCGAAACGCTAGAACTCCTCGAGGATTTGCTGCTGGGCTTCGACGGCACGGTATTACTCGTCAGCCACGACCGGAAATTCATGGATAACGTCGTCACCTCGATTATGGTGTTCGAAGAAGACTCGCACGTGCGCGAATACGTCGGTGGCTATAGCGACTGGGTTCGCCACGGCGGCAATCTTAGCGACTTTGCCGCACCACAGGCCGGCCCCGCGAAAGACGCCGTTGCCAAGACAATTGGGGGTTCGGAGCCAGCCGCAAGCGCTCAACCTGCAGCAGGACTCGGCGCGCCCCAGCCAGCCCCAAAAAAGAAACTGAGCTACGGCGAGAAGCGCGCGCTTGAGAGCGCGCTAAAGCGTATCGATGAACTCGAAGCGCAGCAGGCGAAGCTCGAAGCGCTGATCTCTGACCCAACATTCTACGAGGGCGAGTCGAGTCAAGTTAATGAAACCCTCAAAGAGGTCGCAAGCGTTGCTGAGGCTCTCGCCCAGGCCTATGCCGAGTGGGAGGCACTCGAGGGCTAGGCCGCGACTAGCTTCCCTTCGGTGTAGTCTCGAATCGCTTGATGAATCTCCTCCGCCGTATTCATGACAAACGGCCCCCGCTGCACGATCGGCTCGCCGATCGGCTTGCCGGTAATGATCAGCAGACGGGTTTTAGCGCCGGCTTGGATGACAAGGTCGCCCGTAAGACTCAAGCGCGCGAGGCTCCCCGCCTTTATCTGGTAAGCATCGGTGCCGATCCGAAGCTCACCTTCGTAGACATATATAAGCGCTGTATGACCCTCTGGGACGCCGACTGAGAATTCTTTTGAGAGTTCTTTTGAGAGCTGGTCAGCCGGGTTAACGGTAATGTCCAAATAGCCCGGCTCGGTTGCCAGCCCAGAGATCGCACCAGTCACCGCATGATCGTTCACCCTCAACTCTCCTGCGATCGCCTTGACGTGTATACCGTCTATTTCGTATCGCGGAATCGAGGCTGCAGCGAGTTCCGTGTAGCTCGCGGGCGTCATCTTTTCACGCGCAGGAAGATTCACCCAGAGCTGAAAACCGCGCATGCGACCCTCTTCCTGCTTTGGCATTTCCGAATGAATAACGCCCGCCCCCGCCTTCATCCACTGCACATCACCGGCCATGAGTTGACCGACGTTGCCCATGTGATCGCGGTGCTCCATATGCCCTTCGAGCATGTAGGTTACCGTCTCGAAACCGCGGTGCGGATGAGACGGAAACCCGCCGATGTAGTCGCCCGGATCATTGGATCCGAATTCATCAAGCATTAAAAAAGGATCGAAACGCGCGAGATTACCCCCGCCGAAGACGCGCTTGAGTCGTACGCCGTCGCCATCGCTCGCACTTTGCGCGACAAGCACTTCCTCGATTTTTCTGACCTTCGAATTGTTCATGTTGGCCTCTGTCATGTCGCTCTCCTTTGCCTGCCAACTCTATTTAGCAGTGACTTTCGTGTATGTGAACACTTACTTTTTTATCTGATTCGCGCTATGCAGCGATCTGGCTAATCGCCGCTCGGGCCGCGGCGAGTCCAGCGGCCCTTGGCTCATCACCCATACTTAGTCCGTCGGCGCTGATGAATTCGATATCAGTGATACCGACAAAATTTAGTATCAACTTCATATAAGGCCGCATAAAATCGCTGCCGCCTGCCTCATGCTTGCCGCCGAGCGCGCTGACTAAATACGCTTTTTTGCCCGACAACAGTCCGACTGGCCCGGTGTCGGTATACTGGAATGTCACGCCCGCGCGCGCCACGTGATCGACCCATGCCTTCAACATCGAAGGAATGGTGAAGTTATACATTGGCAGCGCGATCACCACCATGTCAGCCTGCATCAACTCATCGATCAATTGATCGGCGAACGCTACGGCTTGATTCTGCTCTGCGCTTCTAGCCTCCGCCGGCGTGAAAAGCGCTCCTAGGCGTGCGCTGTCCAAATGCGGGATGGGCTGCTCACTGAAATCCCGTTCGATTAGCTCGATACCCTCCGAGGTTTGGGTGAGCCGTTCGATGAGTTCGCGGCTCAGCTCGCGGCTTACGCTATTGTCGCCGGTGATGCTGCTGTTTATGTGTAAAACCTTTCTCATTTTGTTGGCTCCTGCTGTTTTGATCATTAGTTGCGTTGCGTTTCGTTAAGACGATATTAAGTCAAATAAATAGATTTAAAATCGCAAAAAATTGCTAATATTAATCTAATAATTTGATATATCTGAGAGCACGCGCAGCGTCGCGAGGTAACCATGAGCCCGAAGATCACGCTTGAGCAATGGCAGACATTTCGCTGCGTCGTCGACGAGGGCTCGTTCGCGCGCGCTGCCGAAAAGCTAAACAAAAGCCAGTCGAGTATCAGCTATGCTATTGGCCAGCTCAATGCGCAGCTGCCACAGCCAGTTCTGCGAGTCGAGGGCCGTCGTTCGGTCTTAACGGAGGCAGGGAAAATCCTTTACCGCCATGCCGAACAACTCCTCAAGCAGGCGAGCGACGCCGAGGCTGTTGCGCGCTCGCTTGCGATGGGCTTCGAGTCTGAGGTCACCCTCGCGATCGACGCGCTGCAGGATGTCGGCGCGCTCGCCTCGTCCTTCGCCACCTTTTCCGATCAGTTCCCGCACACTCGTGTACGCGTGCTCGAAACCACGCTGTCCGGCACTACCGAGGCGCTGCTAGAGCGCAGAGCCGATCTCGTGATCACGCCCGAAGTTCCCGTTGGCTTTTCTGGCCAATCGCTTCGCGGTGCCACGCTTATCCCCGTTGCTGCCCCTAGCCACCCGCTCTGCTTCGGCCTTAGTGAGGTCTCTGAGACGGAGCTGCGCGGTCATCGTCAACTCGTCCTGCGGGATTCGGGCCTTCGGCGGAATGTCGATGCCGGCTGGTTGCAGGCCGAGAAGCGTTGGACGGTGAGCCATTTTGCGACCAGCATAAAACTCCTCAAAAGCGGGCTCGCCTTTGCCTTTGTGCCAAGGGAATGGGTAGAGGACGAACTGAAAACGGGATGTCTGGTGACTATTCCGCTGGGTGCGTCGCTGGATAGGCACATACCGCTTTACTTACTGCTCGCCGCCAAACACGCGGCAGGGCCTGCAACGCTCGGACTTGCAGATATTCTGATCGCCAAACTGGGCAGCAACTCTGCGCGCGGCTCATGAAAACGCCGCCAATCCTCGGCGCTGCTCATTCAGTTTAGATTAAGACCCACTCGGTAGACTCAGAGTCGAGACAACACCGTACTCAACCCAAGGAGTCATTTCTATGCGGCTACCAACCCTTTCTGCACGAGCGAGCATCGCCATCCTGATGGCCATCTCACTGGTCTTGGGCGCGAACTCGGCGCTCGCAGACGACAGAGGCGATCGCCGGGGCGGCAAATTCGACAAACCTGGCTTCAATCGACACAACGAGCGCGGCGGTCGTGCCCATCACCGCGATCGACACGACAATCGACGCGACAATCGCTTCGATAGCGGCAGTTTTTTCGGAGGCGTCGTGTTGGGGTCTCTATTGAGCGCCAATCACTCCGGCGCTAACCGATATACTGCAAGTAACTACCGTGGCACGTTGCACTATGGTGGTCGCTACGGTGGCCACTTCGATCGTCGTTTCGACCTGCGACGCGGGACAGGCTACCGGTATTCGACCCACTATCCTACGTTCGGTCCCACAGTCTTCGGACACGGACATATCTATAGCAGCAGAGTTGATGGCAGCAGATTTGACGTGTGGCGAGGAGGCCGACCCTCAAACACAGTGGTCTATCAGACCGTCATTAATCCCGCACCGGTTGTGACAACGTCGATAGTCACTCCACCGAGTGTTATCAGACCTTCGAGCTCCGAACTGCCAAGACGCCTTCCAGAACCCACACGCCGGTTGCTATTAGATCTTGAAGGGAATTGCTTCGATGTCAGTCGCGATAGCCTCGGCAATGAGATTCGCCTGCAGCTCGACCCTGCCCAATGTTCGCTGTAGAACGGTGATGATTCGGCTCGACCGCCCGCGCTATACTCCGCCGGTGATGACTCAGCAGCACAGGATGATTATCCCAACAATGCCGGAGAGATTGTGATGATGACTCGGTTATACCCCCGCGCAGCGACAGGCAGGCACCTTACCCTGCTGTCTCTATTGGCCACGTTGGCCGCCTGCGCGAGTTCGCCCTTAGAACGCCGTCAGGTTGTGCTCTACTCCGAGGCCGACATGACCGCACGAGGCGAAGCCGCCTATTCACAGATGCGCGCGGAGATCGCCGCGAGCGAGGATGCGCGGGCGACGCGCTATGTGCAATGTGTCGCCGACCACGTCGTCGAGGCGCTGCCAGAGGCGCAGCGAGAAAACACGCGGTGGGAGGTCACCCTGTTTGCAAGTGAGCAGGTCAACGCCTTTGCGCTACCCGGCGGTAAAATAGGCGTCTATGAGGGATTATTGGACGTCGCGATCAATCAGCATCAACTCGCCGCGGTCATGGCACACGAAGTGGGTCATGTGCTCGCTAACCACAGCAACGAGCGAGCGAGTCAGTCTGCTCTCCGCAACGTCGGCTTCGGTGTTGCGCAAATACTCGGTGCGTCGGATACGACGCTGCGCGCACTCGATGTCGGCACCCAGCTCGGCCTATTTTTGCCGTTTAACCGAACGCAAGAAAGTGAGGCCGATGTGATTGGCCTGACGCTTATGGCGCGAGCCGGGTTTGAGCCGGAGGAAAGTATAAGCCTGTGGGAAAACATGGCCGCTACTGCAGGTGAACGCTCGCCGGAACTCTTATCGACTCACCCCTCGCCGAGCACGCGCATGGATGATCTGCGTGCGCGCATGCCCGCAGCGGAGGCCGAACTCGATGCCGCACAGGCGCGCGGCGCGACACCCGATTGCATTCGCTAGCACTGCACCGCGAAACACCGCAGTCTGCCGCGTGCTATACGCGCACTAATTGTCGTGAACATGCACGTCAAACTGCGGGAAAGGAATACTCAATCCATTCTCGGCGAACTGTCGATACACATTCTCGTTCATGCGGAAATGGACTTCCCAGTAGTCCGGCGCTTTTACCCATGCCCGAACCACAAGGTTAACCGAACTGTCGCCTAGACTTGCGAGTGCGACGAAAGGCGCCGGCTCCTGCAGTATTTTTTCATCCGCCGCGAGCATTGTGCGCAGCACCTCATACGCCCTATCTATGTCATCACCGTAGGCGATGCCGAAGGTCCAATCGACCCTGCGCAGAGGCTGTGTTGAATAATTAATAAGCGAGCCATTTGCCAATCCACCGTTAGGAATTAGCACCGTCTTGTTGTCGCCGGTTGTCAACACAGTGATAAAAATTTGGATCTCCTTCACCACGCCCGCATAGCCCTGCGCCTCAATAAAATCACCGACCTTAAAAGGCCTAAAAAGCAGAATCATCACGCCGCCTGCGAAATTCTGCAGCGTACCCGAAAGCGCCATACCCACGGCGAGTCCCGCGGCGGCGAGAATCGCCACAAATGACGTCATCTCGATACCGAGCACACTCAAGGCGGTGATGTAGACCATGACCTTAAGCAGAATCGACGTCAGACTTGTGAGGAAGCTACGGAGCGAAGGATCTACCTGAGCGCGATCTAAGACCTTGCCGAGCAGGCGACCAACGAGGCCGACAACAAAGAGCCCTGCTATCAGCGTCGCCAAGGCGAGTACTAGCGAGGTGCCCCATTGCACGATAAGCGCCATAATCGTTTCTTGAAAAAATTCCACGTTTTTCGTCCTCAGTTCGTCCATGTAATCCCGAGGGATTTTAGCGCGATCAGTCTAAAAAGATAGACCGGATAGTGGAAGGATTCATCTCAGACGTGAAAGCAAGAAGTGCGGGGAGGGAAGAAATCACAGGCGAGCACTGTCGCTCGCCTGCGAAACTAGCAGTTAAAGGGAATTTAGGAACGCAACGATCTGCTGCTGCTGCGCCGAACTCAAGCCCGCGTAAATATTTGGCATAAGCGATGTGTCACTGTCGCTAACCGACTTCACACGGTCTTTAAAATACGTCCGCCAGCGCTTCCCGTCAGCGCTCTGAATCTGCACTGTATTCGCCGTCTCGTTGCGCGCACGCCCACTCACGGTGGAACCGTCGTTAAGCTCGATCACCTTCACGCCAAACCCGTCGACAATCGTGGCCGACGGCGAGGATACCGCTTGCAGTATCGCTTGAGCGTCAAGTCGATCAGACAAGCCGTCTAGCACCGGACCAACCTGCCCGCCCTTATCGCCAATGGTATGGCAGGAGATGCAATTCGCCGAGCCGTTAAAGAGGTCGCGGCCGGCGAGCGCAAGCGGATCGTCTGCAATGGGGTCTTCGGGCTCTATGATGATGCCGAGCTTACCCTGCATAGCGCGAATGTAATTGGCCGTGTCTAGTATTTCTTCTTCACTGAATGAGTCTCCCCAAGCAGCCATTCCCGTGCCAGCACGACCCTCTCTAATCACCGCCAGCAGGGCCATTGGCTCGAGCGACTTAGCGCCGTCGTCGACCAGAGACTTACCCATCGCCTGGCCTTCGCCTTCGGCGCCGTGACACACTGCACAGAATGATTGATATAAAACAAGGCCCTCGCTGAGACCCGCCTGCGCCGTTGTCGCAGCAAGGCCTAGCAATGCCGCGACGCCTAAGCGCGCAAGTTTATTTACCGAACTTTTCAAACTCATCATTTTATTCTTGCTCCTAAGCTCTTTTGCACGCCGCTTACGCGGCAACTCACTCGCCGCGGCGTCCGATCGGATTCCGCGGCGCTGCAACTTTTATATTAAAGGCTAAACAAGATGTAATTGCCCGGAGAAATACCTGAGGCGACACCTGCGCGCGAGACAGGATCGCGCGTGCCAGAGGCGATGCCGATGTACTGTTTACCGTCGATCGTAAAGCTCGTCGGTGGTGCGTAGAGGCCGCTGCCAGTTTGGAATTTCCAGAGCACTTCGCCCGTCTCGTCATTTAGCGCATAGAGATATCCATCCGGCGCACCCGAGAATACCAAGCCGCCACCAGTGGCGAGCGTACCTGCCCAAGCGAAATTGCCCGGCATCTCTTTCTGCCAGTCGACTTCCCCTGTGAGCAAGTTGAAGGCGACAACCCAACCGGTACCTGACTTGTCGAACTGCACCATGCCACCGAGATCCATGGTACCCGCTCGCCCCTCGCCTTCACGTCGGATGAAGCGCGCGCCCCACTCCGTGGTCGGGATGTAGAGCATATGCGTGTCTGGGCTGTAAGATGCCGGTGGCCAGTTTTTACCACCATAAAGACCTGGGAACACCATTTCGTTCTTAGGCTCTTTAAAGGCTTCTTTGAGCACCGGCTTGCCTCGCTCATCGCGATCAGCCCAGTTCACGCGCGTGTATTCGCCCGCGTAGAGGAATTCGCCGCTGAAACGATCGAGTCCGTAAACGTGTCCGTTGCGCGAGACCTGAATGACCATCTTACGCATCTCGCCTTCCCACATCTCCTCGATAATCATCGGCTCAGAAGTCGAATCATGATCGAACTCATCACGTGGAGAGGTTTGGAAATACCACTCGAGTTTCCCCGTATCTGCTTGCAGCGCGACGACTGAGTTAGTGTAGAGATTGTCGCCGGCGCGGATGTTTGCGTTCACGTCTGGCCATGGATTACCGGTGCCCCAGAAAATGAGGTCGGTTTCGGGATCGTAGGTGCCTGTCACCCACGTTGGCCCGCCGCCTGTTTTCCAAGAATCGCCGAGCCATGTGTCATTGTTCGGATCGTCCTCGCCCGCGGTTGTCCAGAAACGCCAGCGTAGCTCACCCGTGTGCACATCATAAGCGTCGATAAAGCCGCGAATACCAAACTCGCCACCACCCACGCCAATCAATACCATATCTTTAACCACCAGCGGTGCGCCGGTAATCGAGAGCGATTCGCGGTTGTCGCCAACCTCCGTGTCCCATAGCTGTGTGCCGGTTGCGGCATCGAACGCCATGAGATGCGCATCGAGCGTGCCGTAGAACACCATGTCCTCGTAGAGTGCAACACCGCGGTTGTGCGGGCCGCAGCAGAGATCGACGTCAGCGAAATCATGGTCATAACGCCAGAGCTCGGCGCCGGTCAGGGGATCAACAACGATGAGGTGACTGTTAGCTGTGGTCAGATACATACGGCCGTCGTTAACGAGCGCAGTCACTTCGAATGCCCCGCCAGTTACGCCGGTCTGCTTGATCCACACGGGGCGCAGATCTTTTACCGTCTCGCGGTTAATCTGATCGTCTGGCATATAGCGCCACGCGCCATAGTTGCGGCCGTAGTGCACCCAGCGATCGGAGAGGTTTTGTGCATCCTCAAGGACTTCTGTGGTGACATTCTGCGCAGACGCCGCGCCAGCGAAAAACAGCCCCCCCAGCAACGCGGCGCAAAGTGATTTTTGCAAACTCTGCATTCTCGACATATCTCTACCCTATTCTTTTAAAAATTAACTAGTTAACTAAATGCGTTAGCGCCCGCAGAGTTCCTTTCTGGCACGCGAATGCGTGCCCCATTTAACCTATAACCCTCGATGCGTGTCAATGCGCCGCCGACTCACCAGAAAACGGATCTACGTCGAAATCCCCGCCCCTTGCCAGCCTCCTCCGAACAGGCTAAAACACGAGTTCGTGGGAAAATAACAAGAAGGATTGACACATGATCATCTACGGCGTCGCGCTGCTATCCACCTGCCTCGTGATAGGTATGCTCATTGGCCAGGTAATTGGCGCAGCGCTTGGGATTGACGCTAACGTAGGCGGCGTCGGTATCGCGATGCTGCTACTTGTCCTCGCGAGCAATTCGGTAAGATTCCGGCCCCTCAGCAGTGGCGCCGCCGCGCAGGGCATCGCGTTCTGGAGTGCCATGTATATTCCGATAGTCGTGGCGATGGCGGCGCAGCAGAATGTCGCCGCGGCTGCCTCTGGCGGCTTACTTGCACTTGTTGCCGGTGTCGCTGCGGTCGTCGTTAGCTTTCTGCTTGTCCCGGTTATTAGCCGAATTGGCAACTCCGAGGCTGCTTCTGAGCAGCGAGGAGACGCGCAATGATCGATCTCATCGAATCAGTCTTTCTCCGCAACAGCCTCGTCGTCGCCTTCGCGGTAATCGGTGTCACCATCTGGTTTTCCTATTTCCTCGCCGACAAACTCACCGCCGGGCGGCTCCACGGCTCGGCGATAGCGATTGCGCTGGGCTTGCTGGCGGCGTATTGGGGCGGCACCGTGACTGGCGGCTCGAAAGGGGTCGCCGACATCACGCTGCTCGGCGGCATCGGACTCATGGGCGGGGGCATGCTGCGCGACTTCGCGATTGTCTCGACAGCCTTTGGCGTGCATTTAAGCGAGCTTAAGAAAGCGGGGCTTGCGGGTGTCGTGTCGATTTTCGCCGGCGTCATTGTGTCATTCGTCGTTGGCGCGGCGGTTGCCGTCGCGTTCGGCTATACCGACCCCATCGCAATCACGACCATCGGCGCGGGCGCGGTTACCTACATCGTTGGCCCTGTCACGGGCGAAGCCATCGGTGCGAGCGGTGAAATGATTACCCTCAGTGTCGCCGCCGGGCTTGTTAAGTCAATTCTGGTCATGATCGGCACGCCGCTTGTCGCGCGTTCGATCGGGCTGAACAATCCACAGTCGGCGATGGTGTTTGGAGGCCTCATGGGGACGACTAGCGGCGTGGCCGCCGGACTCGCGGCAACGGATCCGAAGCTCGTGCCCTATGGGGCAATGACGGCAACATTCTACACCGGCGTCGGTTGCCTCCTCGGGCCGTCGGTTTTATTCTTTGCCGTGAGCGCACTCTTTTAGTCGCGTTCGACCACCCCTTCACACATTCTAATTGACCCAGTAGACCTAAGGTTTTGACTCGCTATGCGCAGCAGCTTTCCCACACTTAATGCCACTAACCTCAAGACCGCTCTCGTCGAGGGCAACAAAGTCATCTCCTATGCGGCGCTCAATCTGCGCTGCGATCGTTTCGCAACGGGGCTGTTACGCGGCAAAGCCGATCTAGAAGAAGAGCGCATCGCCTTCTTTATGCCTGCCAGTATCGACTATGTCACTACGATGCAGGGCATCTGGCGAGCGGGTGGCATCGCAGTGCCTCTCAATGTGGCCTCGGCGGTCACCGAACTCGAGCATTATTTGAGCTCGGCAAGCGTTAGCCGCATGATCGCGAACGGCGAGTATCGTGAGTCACTCACCGCGCTCTGCGCCTCGCTTAATATCGAGCTGCTCAGCGTCGAGGAAATTCTGAGCGAAGACGTCGCGACGCTGCCCGACGTCGCGCTCGAGCGACGCGCGATGATGTTGTTCACCTCGGGAACGACCAACAAGCCCAAGGGCGTTGTGAGCACGCATAAAACCATCGCCGCGCAGATCACGACATTACTCGATGCCTGGCAGTGGAGCGAAAGCGATGCGATTCCTTTATTCCTGCCGGTCCATCACATTCACGGCATAATTAATATCCTCAGCTGCGGCCTTTGGGCCGGCGCGACAGTCGACCTCTACGCGAAGTTTGATATGCCCGAGATCTGCGCGAAGGTGGCGAGCAAACGGTATAGCGTGTTTATGGCGGTGCCAACGATCTATGTAAAGTTACTGCAGTATTTCGAGACCCTTGGCGAAGACGACGTTGCCAAAATAACTGAGGGGTTTCGAAGTATGCGCCTCAATATCTCCGGTTCCGCTGCATGCCCAGTTAAGCTCTTTGAGCAGTGGAAAGCGCTGACCGATCAAGTGCTCCTCGAACGCTACGGCATGACAGAAATAGGCATGGGGCTATCAAATCCCTATGTGGGCGAGCGCCGGGCCGGCCACGTTGGTCAGCCTCTGCCGGGTGTCGATGCACAGCTTTTCGATGACTCGAACACGCCGATCACAGAGGAAAACACCCCTGGCGAAATCCGCATAAAAGGCGACAACGTCTTCCTCGAATACTGGAATAACGAAGCGGCAACAAAAGAGAGCTTCGTCGACGGCTGGTTTTGCACCGGTGATGTGGCCGTTCTCGACAAAGGCTATTTCCGCATCATGGGTCGCTCGTCTGTCGATATCATTAAGTCCGGTGGGTACAAGCTGTCCGCGCTCGAAATAGAAGGCACTCTGCTGACCCACGATGACATTGCTGAGGTAGCAGTAATCGGCGTCGAGGACGAGACGTGGGGAGAATCCGTAAGCGCTTTCGTCGTACTTAAACCCACCAAAACCTTGTCATACGACGCGCTCAAAACGTGGTGCGACGGCAAGATGTCGGGATATAAGATCCCCAAGTCTCTCCACGTTCTAGACTCGCTTCCGCGCAACGCAATGGGCAAAGTTACCAAACCCGCACTCAAGACGTTAGCCACCTAACAGCCGCAATGCTACGCTAGTCATCTCTGACAACAGTGAGAAGTTCATGGAATCTATTTACTACGTGCTCTGCTGGCACTGCCATCGCCGCTGCAAACACTGTTACGAGGAGCGGTTCAGGCCTTACATCCGCGACGAGCTCGCAGGCGTGGTTGCCGAGGCAAAAGCCAACGCCCCGCGTGTGATCGCCAACCTCCCCGCGCGCTTGACCTACCTCGAGGCAGCCACCGAGGCGGAGCGCGCCGCAGGATCCGAGCTATTCATCGAGCGCGTCGGGAAAATAATACTTTCCGGCGGTGACGTTCTCACCGAACCGGTGCGCGAGGCTGTCCTCTACCCGACACTTGCCGCGATACGCGAAAAATACGCCGCACAGGGCGGTGTCCGCGTCGTCGTACAAACAACCGGCGATCTACTAACACCAACCATTATTCGCGAACTAGTCGACCTCGGCGTGTGGACAATTTCCGTATCAGGCATGGACGACTTCCACGTTGGTATGGAAGGCGACAAGAAAATCACCTTGGCCGATAAGATTGCTGCAATGCTCGAGGAAGGGGGGGTGCGCAAGGCAGACCCTGACGCAGATCGCCACGAACGTGGTATCGAACAGGGGCCTCTCTACAATATGTTTGGCGCCAACGAAGACACGTGGATTGGAAAACTCTGGCCACGCGGGCGCGCTTGGGAGAATGGGCTATCGAGCGCTACACTTACCGATAATTTTTGCGATGCGTGGTCAGGCGGTCTGAATTTTCTTAACCATGGCTACGCTGGTTCTGAGGTCTCTATCGACCCCAACGGCGATGTGTTTCCATGCTGTATCAAAACAGCGCATCCGCTTGGTAACCTCACCGAAGAGCCCCTGCTCGAGATTCTCGACAGCCTCGCCGGCATGCCTGCGATGGAAGCCATTAACGCGGGCAAACCCGAGCGCATGGGGCTTAGTGATGGCTGGGACAGAGAGCGCTTTTTTGCCGAATCGCAGACCACCACACCGAAGGGCGAGCCCTATGCGAATCTCTGCATCGCCTGTGACAAGTTTCACAAAGAGGTGCTGGGCGCAGCATTGGATAAACGCCGCAGCGAGCGCCGCGGGAAACGTTTAGCCGTTATTGCGAGCAATGGGTAACTCGTTTACACGCACGTTTTTCGAAAAGACACGGCTGATTGCGCGGCCAGCGATAGCGTGGTTGCTAGTCAGCTTTTCTAACAGCGCACTGTGCCAATCTTCTGTTGATGTGGACAACTGGCCGCAGATTAGCGCTGAGGCGCGCGGCCAGCGTGTCTATTTTCACGCGTGGGGTGGCGATACAGCACTAAACGCACACCTCTCTTGGGTAGCTGCCGAGACAATGTCCCGCTTCGGCATCGAGCTCATCCACGTCAAGCTCGCCGACACCTCATCGGCCGTCACTCGGCTTATCGCCGAGCATGACGCGGGCAATACCGAACGCGGTAGTGCAGATCTCATCTGGCTGAACGGCGAGAATTTTTCGGCGCTCAAGCGTGCGAATTTGCTTTTCGGCCCTTGGGCTGAGGCTCAGCCAAATTTCGAACTAGTTGACGCAGATCGCTTTCCAGAAATGCGGCAAGACTTCGGCGTTAGAACCGACGGCTACGAATCGCCTTGGACTCGGTCCCAACTTATTTTCTACTACGACAGCGAGCGACTTATTGAACCGCCGCGCACGGCACAGTCGCTAAGGACGTGGCTAAGAGAAAACCCCGGCGAATTTACTTATCCGCGCCCACCTGCTTTTCTGGGCACAACACTGTTGAAGCAACTCCTAATCGAGCTCACTGCAGAAGCGACAAGTGCTGACATCGAAACCCTTTTCTCGAATCCTCCTAACGAGTCATTCGACGCGGTCAGCGCGCCACTGTGGGCATTCCTAGACGAAATTCATCCCTACCTACTCAGAGAGGCACGACATTTTCCGCAAAGCGGCGCGCAGCTTCGGTCCGCGTTGAATGACCGAGAAATAAGCCTCGCTTTCGCCTTCAGTCCAAACGAGGTAGTGAGTTCAATTAGCCGCGGCGAACTTGCCCCTAGCACTCGAAGCTACGTATTCGAATCAGGCACGCTGAGCAACGTAAGCTTTGTGGCCATCCCAAACAACGCGCCGAGTAAACAAGGCGCGATGGCTGTGGCTAACTTTCTACTCTCGCCCGAAGTGCAATTCAAAGCAGCTACGAATGCAAAACTTGCAAGCGAGCCGGTTCTGTCTTTCGAAAACTTTACACCCGACCAACAGGCAGTGCTGCTCGAGAATGCGCGTGCGCCGGGCGCAGTCTCGCCCACCGAACTTGCAAGAAAAATCCAAGAGCCGCATCCAAGCTGGACCAATGAGTTAGAGCGAGAATGGCTAAGACGTTACGGCGGAGGCCGCTGACGAATGACCTGGGCTACGCGCTTCCTTTTTCTTTTACTCGGCGCCCCGCTGCTGGTCGGCAGCGTTCTGGCTCTCGCACCTGCGTTCGCCTATTACATGCCCGACGGTTCTTTTAACGACCCCCTCAATCACTCTTCGAATCACCCTGCCGGCCTAATCCCGCCAGCTTTTTTCGCGCTCGTCTCGACGCCCGGCATCGCAACGAGCGCAATGACGAGCCTTCTCGCTGGCCTGCTAACGCCGGCACTTTCTCTTGTCAGCGTCTTTCTGTTTCTAGCGGCCACTCAAACGGGGCGCGCCAGCAAACTGATAGCCCAGCTCGCAGCGCCGGTGCTTGCGATACCCCATGCCGCGGCAGCATTTGCTCTTGCGCTACTGCTTGCACCCACCGGTGTTGCAAGTAGGCTCGTCGCGACCCTCGCCGGATGGGAGCTACCGCCAGACTATCTTTTCATCAATCATCCGAACAGTGTTGCACTCGTCTTAGGTCTCGCGCTGAAAGAAGCCCCTTTCGTTCTGCTAGTCGCTCTCGCCGCGCTACCCTCAACAGCCGCGCCTCGGCGCGTTGCCCTCGCGCGCACCTTAGGCTATGGGCCGACGACAGCGTGGCTACTTACGGTCGCGCCTGCGCTTTATCCACTGATTAGACTCCCGCTTTTTGCAGTGATTGTTTTCGCGTCATCGACCGTTGATGTTGCATTGATTCTCGGTCCAAGCTTACCGCCCACACTCAGTGTAAGACTCGTCGAGTGGTTCGTTGCGCCCGAGATCGAACAGCGACAGCTCGCTTCAGCCGCGGCGCTTTTGCAACTTTTTATCAGCCTTTCTGCACTCGGTATTTGGCTGCTTTTTGAACGCCTGATTGCGCGAGCCTATGCAACGATTGCAGCGAGAGGCGCGCCGCGCGAAGCCTCCAGAGTTTCGCGCTTTGAGGCAGTGCTCACCCCGGTCGGCAACACGCTACTTCCTATATCGCTCGTGCTTGTGCTGATGGGGATCGCGGCGCTTTGCCTAGCCAGTGTTGGCGGGCAATGGCGCTACCCGACGATTCTACCGACGACTTGGAGCCTGCAGCATTGGTCGGCAGCGCTGTCGTCATGGCAGACGCCCTTGTTCAATGCAATTGCTATCGCACTGCTCTCGGTTACTGCCGCGATTGTCTTATCGCTTGTCACGCTGGAAGCGCAGGCACGATCGCGGGCAGGCACTGCGAGTCTTTCAACATTTCTCTATCTCCCGTTATTAATTCCGCAGGTCGTTTTTATCTCGGGCATCGCCGTCTTCGCAGAACGCACGCGGCTTCCTCCGTCGCTCCTACTGGTTGCCGTTGGTCACTTTTTCTTCGTGATGCCCTATGTGTATTTAACCTTGCAGAGCGGCTATGCGCGGTTGGATTCGCGCTGGTTGCTGCTGGCGAAAACGCTTGGCGCATCAAGAACTGTTTGCTTTTGGCGCGTGCGGATTCCTCTGATGAGTACGCAGCTCATCACCGCGGCCATGCTCGGCTTAACGATTAGCCTGAGTCTCTATTTGCCAACGCAGATTCTAGGAGCAGGCCGTGTCCCCACGATCACGACAGAGGCGATCGCGCTCGTCTCGTCTGGCAGCCGCGGCACGATCGGGACTTGGGCGCTGCTCCAATCTGCGTTGCCCACTCTGTGTTTCATGCTAGCCTTACTGCTCCCTCGCCTCATTTGGTCGAAGCGAAAAGGCATGCTTTGAGGATGTTAATGAACAACGGATTAGAATTACAAAACGTCTCACTGCGTGTCGGTTCGCGGCAGTTGCTTGCGCTGAGCTGCAGCGTGGCGCCCGGCGAGGTCATAACAGTTATGGGCGCCTCCGGAACCGGAAAGTCGACGCTGCTTGCTTTTATCGCCGGTTTTTTAGGCGACGCTTTTACCGCCGAGGGGAAAGTTTTTCTTTCGGGGAAAGAGTTAAATACCGTACCAGCCGAGCAGCGACGCATCGGCCTGTTGTTTCAGGACGCGCTTCTTTTCCCTCACCTGAGTGTTGCTGCGAACCTTAAATTTGGCTTGATTCGAAAAGTCGGCGAGAGTCCTGAGGCGCGAGATTCTCTGATAGAACAGGCGCTCGAGAAAATCGGGCTAGCGGGCTTCGGCGACCGTGATCCGGCGTCCCTATCTGGCGGTCAGCAGTCGCGTGTTGCACTCATGCGGCTACTTTTATCGGAGCCTCATGCAATCCTATTGGACGAGCCGTTCTCCAATCTCGATATGCAGCTGCGCGAAGAGATTAGGACATTTACCTTCGACACCCTTCGCGCCGCTAACGTCCCCGCCTTTCTAGTCACCCATGATCTTGCCGACGCACAAGCCGCTGGCGGGAGGATTATTGCGTTGTGAACTAGCGCACGGAATCGCACCCAAGGATTGCTCACACTATCTATCCCCTTTAGAAATTGCAGGAGTTTCGGTGGGATGATACGGGCAATGAGTAAACCAAGGCTGTTAATAGTCGACGACGATCCTGCAATCTGCGATTTCCTTCGCACGGTGGCAACCGAGTTAGACATGGACGTTGTCGATGCGACAATGGCATCGGAGGCATTAGGAATCGTCGACAGCTTCAAACCAAACATCATTATTCTCGACCTCTGCATGCCAGACATGGACGCTGTCGAGGTTATCGCGAGGCTAGCCGAAAAACACTGCGATGCCTCTATCGTGCTGGTCAGTGGAATGGATCAGCGAACGCTAAGCTCAGTGCAGGCACTCGGAAGAGAGCATAATCTCAACATGCTGACGACGCTGACCAAACCAATAACCATCGAAGCGTTGGAAGACGTGCTGAAGCCGCTGCTCGAAAAACTGACAATCCTCGGCGTGGAGGCTGAGGCGACCGAGGAGGTCGCCGCTGCGAAGGTAGGTGGATTCGGGCTTACCGTCGATTACGAACCCGAAATGGGTTCGCTCCAGCCGCCCGGGTTTTCGAAAACCTGCTTGCGCGCACTGCCATCGATCAGATTAGATTCGGGAATAATGCTATCTGAGCGGGAGTCTTTTGCGCATGCCAAGGCGAGCGAGCTGGGTGAGGCCTTCTTCAAATCTGTTTTCATTGAAATTTCAGCAGACCTCTGCCGCTGGGCTGCAAACGGATTCTGTCCCAAGATAGTCCTTGGCATTCCTGCTTTTTTACTTGAGAACAATCATTTGCCCCAGGTGATGGAAAGCAACATTGCAAGCCAAGGCCTGACGAGTGAATCGGTTCTTTTGGAGTTCTTCGAATCCGATTCTTCGCGCCTGAACGCTCGTGCACAGGAGGTATTATCGCGCATGCGGCTCAAAGGATTCAAAACCCGCACTGTCGTGAGCGACGGAGGAGAGGCCGCACTCTTAGGTGTTGATAGTCTTCCGATCGATCAGTTTATCGTTGATTTGGGAACCTATATAAACTCAAAGAGCGAGCTACCCGATATCGAAACTGAGTTTTTGTATAGCTCTCTTAACTCGGTGGCAAATCGCAAAGGCATAGAGGTGTGCGCGATTAATGTGAACACGAGGCAGGTTTATCAACTTGCGCAGCAGTGCCGCTTTAATCTCATTCGAGGGTCAGAGGTGCATGCGGCGCTGAGCGCACCCGAGGCGCTCAGCGCTCACTTAACAGGCCATTTCGACAGCTATAAACTCGATCTTATCGAGCCCGTTTGAGTGCGTCGCTTGATTACTTGTCTTGGCTAGTTTGCAACCCATGGCGGTTGGATAATTAATTTGGGATCAATACCGGGCTTAGGCACGAATTTTTGTGAGCGACCATACTGATTGTCGCCGCCGTATAAATTCAGCGCATCGTCCACCGAAAATGTGTGAACCTCGATATAGCCGTCGGGCAGCTCGCGCGGCACGAGCCAGGTGTAGCGATAGTTGCCCTCAAAATCGAGATTGACGAATCTCAGCGGTCCCAAGTCGGTTATCCAAATACTGTCTTCGTTGACAATTATGTCGAGCGGCAGCGTGAAGCCGTCCCAAACATCGACAAAGTCCATGCGCGCTGGATCGTCCGTTGTGCGGAAGACATTGATGCGGCCTCCCGACCTATCGAGCGCAAAGATGAGTCCGTTGGGCCCCACGCCGAGGGCATGGATGCCGTTAAACTGTCCTGGTTCTTCGCCAAAGCCACCAAATTCACCGAGGTAATTGAGCGCCGAGTCCATAATCATTATGCGGTGATTATCGAGACCGTCGGCAATAAGTATGCGGCCGTCGGGCAGAAACGCGACGTCTTGAGGGCGACCGAAGTGAGTTGCGTCGTTGCCCGGCACTAACTTTTCACCGAGTGTCAGAAGTAGTTCACTGCCGTCGTTGCTAAACACATAGATCTGATGGAAGGTCTCGTTTATCACCCACACGCGCTTTTCGGGATCGTAGGGGCTGATTCGGACCCGATGCGGGCCGGGACCATCGGAATCGGCACACAGGAAATCCCATTGATCCCAAAGCTTAATGACCTCGCCGTCACCGTTGAGCTCATAAAGGCAGTTTTTCCATGTGCGACGCTCGGTTTCGAACAGCACGTTAATGCCCATATCTCCCGCAAAGCCCAAGAAGTCGTCTTTGATCGGATAGGGCAAAATTGTCTCACCGCGCTGCGCGATAATGATGCGATCGGGCGACTCGGCCCACACACCCGAATTGCCCCCGAAGGCGAAACCGGGCTCGGCGAACGGCTTATGCCAAAGCGATTGAATGTCATAGGGACTTGGGCCAATCGGGCCACGCGCATTGCCCTCTGGCGCTTGCTGGGCGGTCGCAGCCGAGGCTGCAATTAGGCTTATCCCCACGCTAAGCGCGCCGAGTAGCGACTTAAGTGGAGAGAGAATCGCCCGACCCTCACGGCTGCTGTGATTCCCACGCGGATAAAGACTACTAGGCATCTGGATGCTCCCCTGTTGCGAGTTATTTTTCTAAAGATTAGGTCGACCATAGTGGCAAGTTCTCGGCCACCGCACAATACTAAAAGCGCGCAGCTACTCGTCGTATTCCAAACGAATAACAAGTTCTGCGGTGAATAGCATCGATCGATCTAGATCGCGCTGAGCCCACTTAAGCAAGGTCTCGGTGCTCTCTTCGATCATCGCACCGTGGCTCTCTCGGCCGTTAAGCGTCACGGTGACCGGCGCAGAGAAATCGATTTCGCTCGGGCTGAGCAAGAGTGTGAATTTTGTAACCCCCGAGGTATCGATTACAAACGAGTTGCCGTTGCGGGTCGCGGCAATGACTGCGGGCTTGCCGAATCCTGTGCGCTCGTCTATGACAAGCCAATGGTTGCGATTATAAATGTCAGTGCGATCGGCAACCCATTGCAGTACATCCGGCAGTGGGTCACGCGGATTCTCGCGTTTAAACGCCTCAATGCGATCGAGCTGGGCGGGCAGCCAGTCGAGATTATGGCCTCCGTTCTCGATAACCGTGAATTCGAAGTTCACCTTGGCTTCGTCAAGGACCTCGACAAACGGTTGTATGGACGACGCAGGATAGAGAGGATCGTTTTCGCCATTGACGATAAACAGCGGTTTGTCGCGCAGATTCTCAAAATAGAGCCGGTAGCCGCCGCCACTCTGCGGGTTTCTCAGCACCGCCGCATTGCCGATGTACGGAAGAAAAGCCGCCCATGGCGTTGGCTGTTTAAAGGCGAAAAAATACGCACCCGTGCCGCCGTCGGATACGCCTGTCATCGTCACCCGATTGTCATCGACGCTGTAATCACGTTTCACTTGGCGAAGTATAGCCGGCAGGTTGCGCGCCTGCTCCTCTTGCCACCAAATCGCGTCGCGCCACGCCGCGGGGACGACCGTGATTCGGTCCTCACTGAGTAAATTATCATACCCGCGGCGCCAGAAATCCTCGTTGTCCTGCCACGCTGGTCGTCCAACGCCACCGTGCAGCATAAATTCTACGGGGTAGCGCCTGTCGGGGTCGTAGCTTGTCGGTACGAGCACCGCATAGGGCAGTTCGAGGCCAGACGCGCTCCTACGACTGGCGCGGACAACGCCGGTCGCTACATCGGCCGTATGTAATTTAGCCCCCGCCAGTGCGCGGAAAACGCTGCGCACCTCTGGGTTCGCTGCGAGCAGCGTGTCTGCCGCTGCGGAGCGCTCTTCCTCGGTTGGTGCATGCCAGAAACGGCTAACAAGTGTCTCGAGCGTCTCATTGGTAGGGCTCGGCTGCGCAATCACGCGCGCGCAGACCGACAGCAATGCCATTGCAAGCATCAGGGATACGAAGGGGGTCTGACTGCGGAATGGCACTGTGTTCTCCTTAAGTTCTGCATTAACGCCGCAAGCTAATCGGCCCTAGAGTAGGCCCGCAAAGCGCGTAAGTCTAGCGGGGGGGAGCTACGGTCGTCATCCTCTGGGGCGTCGGCTTTAGCTGAGTGAGTTGCGTGTTTTTTACACTTAGCCCGTATACTCTTAGACTGTGTCGCCATAGCATGTGTATTCTTAGCTCGCAGTCAGACTCAGGGAAACTCAGTCGCAGTGCTCAGCATAAACTTCTTGCCACATACTCCGTCTTCGTCCAATGCAGGTACCCGGCTCGCGGCGCCTCAATGTGTCACATCGAATCTTCTCGCGAAGAGTCTCCGCGCAGTGACTGTGCTCATCTGTTTCGTCGTCCTGCCGGCTATCGCCCAAGACAGTGATCAGTTGACGGTTCTCGACCTCGACCAACCGCTTCGATTGGACTTTAGCGGGTTTTGGGAGAAGGACTTCCGCCGCAGCGATGACTGGCAGGATGAACTCACGCGCAAAATGCGCTTACGGCAAGAGGCGGCCGCGCGTCAGGGAGGCAATCCCGGTGCGGCGGCGCGAGTCAGCGTGCCACCGATCTCGATCGGTAATATCAATCTCAATAGCAGTCGCGGCCGCGGCGCCAGCATCGTAGATCTCGCGCGCCTCGCGGAATATATCAGCCGCCAGACCACGCTGCGTATTGATCAAACGCGCGACGAAATCCGCATCGAGCGTCGCGGCGATTCGTCTCTGGTCTGCGGCACGGGTTGGCAGGTGCAGCAAACCTTCGCGAGCAGCCATGGCGTCGAGGCGTGCGGCTGGGACGGGCAGCAGCTAGTCTTTCAGACCATGCTCCCCGATGACTTAATCATCGTTCATCGCTTCAGCGTGTCCTCCGATGGCCTTCTGCTCAATCTCATCACCTCGGTCATTAGCAAGGGCAGCGAATCCTTCGACCTACGACAGGCCTTTAACCGCTACGACGCGCCGCGTGCCGAATTCGACTGTGAGCAAACTCTCAGCCGCGGACGCGTTTGCAGCCAAGCAGGCACACAGCAATGAAGTACCCACTCATACTCGTGGCACTAGCAATCACCTCGCTGGCGGGATGTGCGCAGCGCAGCACCATGCCGGTAGACACCAGTGCTGCCGATGCGCTCGCGGCGCGTCCGACTATCGACCCCGTTGGGTCAGTAACCCTGATCACCTCGCAGATGCGCGACCAAAACCATGCTAACGACGCGCTCGGCACTCGAATCGACATTGGAATCGTGCCCTTCACCACGCGCGAAAGTGAAGCCATCAATACTGCTTTTGGCGACTGGATTTTTGATGAGATTAAACAGAAAGAGACGCAGTTCTTACCGCATCTATTAGGCAAAGCGCTGATTGAGTCCGATCTGTGGGGTGCGGTGAGGGTAGTGCCAGAGGCAGATCCCTCGCTGGTCTTAACCATCCGCGGAGAAATAATAAGCTCTACCGGCCTCGACCTTGCGATACACATCAACGCGACGGATAGCAGCGGCAGAGTGTGGTTATCGCAAGACTACGCCGACATCGCGCAGCTTTCCGACTATCCAGAGTCGACGCGTTTCACCTATGGTAATCGCTTTGACGGTGCGAACGCGATCGATCCATTCCATGATCTCTACAAGCAGGTGGCTAATGATTTGCTTGCACGTCGCGATTCGCTCTCAGAGGCGCGCCTCGCTGAAATTTTGCAAATCGCCGACCTCGTCTATGCGCGCGATCTCTCACCCGAACGCTTCGCAAACACACTCGCCGAGGACGAGGAAGGACTCCTGCAACTGGTGACCCTGCCCGCCGCGGACGACCCTATGCTCGCCCGCGTCAGCGACATGCGCTATCGGCATCATCTATTTATCGACACCGTCGACGAGTATTATCAGACGCTCTACGCGGATATCCAGCCTGCCTATCTGCTCTGGCGACGCTACTCGCTAGACCAGACAGAGGAAACCCTAAGCCGCGATGCAACGCCCCCATCGACAACGACCTACGGCGACTCTCGCAGCTTCCTCGCACTCAGCCAACGCTACGATCGGTTTAAGTGGAGCAAAATCTACGAACACGAGTTCACCGAACTCGCAGCGGGATTTAATAACGAGCTCGCGCCCGCGATGCTTGAACTCAACGGACAGGTGCACGGATTATCTGGAACGATGGAACAGCAATATAGGGAATGGCGCGGAATTCTCCGCGCCCTCTTCGAACTCGAAAACGCGCCGCTAGGCGAGCGCGACCTCGAACAGCGCTAACAGACGGCTCCACGCCCTCTCTGCCTGCGCCTCGTGATAAACCTGCGAATCCGGCGGACACCAACCATGAAGCGTGTCTGTGTACACTTCTATTTCGGCCGAAATACCTGCCGCGGCATAGGCCGTATTGAGAGTGTCCTTCGCTTTCGGATCCGCCGCGTCGTCATTCGCTGCCACACAGTGCAACATCGCCGACTGTGTCTGCGGAATGAGCAGATGCGGGCTATTGTCGGCGTCCGTTGCAAGGCCGCCTCCGTGGAATGTGGCCCCAGCACCAAGACGATCGGGCACAGCCGCGACCGTGCGCATAACCATTGGACCGCCCATGCAGTAGCCGGTCGTGCCAATACGCCGAGAAGTATCAACTGAGGGCTGCGCATCGAGGAACGCGACCATTGCGCGCGCGTCGGTAAAATGCGTTTCGGCATTGAGATTGCGCGCCATCGGCAGGACGATTTCCCGCGTCTCGGGTTGACCAAAGCTCGCCCCCTCACCTACCACCGGCGACCGCGCGTCTCGGTAGAACGGATTCACCACCAGAACACTGTAGCCCGACTGCGCGAGGCGTTTGCCCATGGCGCGGAAAGCCGGCCGCAGACCGAGGATATCTGGCCACACAATGACCGCCGCATGACTACCCTGCGCGGGATGCACGAAATAGCAATCGGCAACGCCATCTGCGGTAGTGATATCCACGTCGGTCTCTACCACCGACTGCGCATTCGCCACCGGCGGCAACAGCATCGCCGATCCGGCGACGGCGGTCATCAAGCCAAATTCTCGGCGCGAGAAAGCTGTGGTCGACTTCTTCTTGCTGTCGCCTGCTGCGAGAAACGCCTCGGCATCTTTTTGGGTATCTAGATCACACATAGTATGTCCTCAAAAGCTCTTTTTATTTAGTGACACTGCGAATAAAGCGGTTAGCAAACCGATCTAAGCATAGGAGTA
The DNA here is from genome assembly GCA_023254735.1 of Pseudomonadales bacterium. Classification (GTDB taxonomy): domain Bacteria; phylum Pseudomonadota; class Gammaproteobacteria; order Pseudomonadales; family Pseudohongiellaceae; genus UBA9145. The sequence continues at coordinate 27,473 of JALRKV010000088.1, forward strand.
GGCGTTTAAAAACTCAAGCAAGGCAATGGCTCAGGCATTGTTCTAAGTCAATGCGCTCACGTCACTGCGCGCTAAGCTTACCCATGAGTCTACTCGCTAATGGAGTCCTTATGAATA
>JALRKV010000100.1 GCA_023254735.1 Pseudomonadales bacterium
TGATCGGTGGCCTTTTGGTGGTCGATCTGCGCGTACTCGGGTTTGCTGCATCCTCACCCTTACTCGCGACGTATCGGTTGCTGCCGATTGTGCTTGTGGGCTTCGGATTGAATCTGATTACTGGGGTGTTGTTTATCTTCGGCGACCCTTTTCGCTATGCCGCCAATATAGGGTTTCAAGCGAAGATGATTATCATTTGCCTCGCCGGCGCCAACGCGCTCTACCATCACGTGAAGGTTACGCCGTTATTGTCGGCTGCGAGCCTAAGCGCTGATGTGCCAATGGCTGCGAAAGTCTCAGCCGCGGCCTCGCTGCTTGCGTGGACGGCAGTGCTTCTTCTCGGGCGTTTGATACCCTACGTAGGAACGGGTTAGTTCCTACGAAGGGTAAGGGTGCAGCGGTTTCGCTATTTGTACTTGGAGGGGAAAAACTTAACCATGGCGCGTGACGACTCGGCGTCGCAGTCATAGGACGCGAGTTTGTAGCCCGCGCGCGCGGGGATCCAGCGAGTGGTATAGGAGGCGGGCTCGCGAAGAAACATGGGGTCTTCTACGGTCAGCGTAATCCAAAGGTCGTCCCCATCTCGCCAGTAGCGCTCTCGAACCACTTTCTGTGACGACGAGGGAATGCCGTTGTAATCATCGAAACCGGCTACATCAAAGACAAAATGCGTAGTCACCACTTCAAGCGCGTCGCCATCATAGTGCCCGACTGAAAAACCCTGCACTCCGAAATCCGTTGCCTTTGGCTCGCGTCCGTCTAACCACACCGTGCGGAGCTGGTCGTCTTTCTCGTAGCGAAAGAGGACGCGATCGGGCCATTGAGTTACTTCCATATGATAAGGATCGTATTGGATGGCGGGGGAAGAGGCGGGTTGGCAGTCGTATTTTGGGGCAATTATTTCTTCCCATACTTGCTGGTAGGCAAGTGCGCGTTCGTTTAGCACTGGAAAGTTCGAAGGCTCCCAGGGCATGTTTTCACCGTTGATTGGGCGTGCGCGAGTGCCACCGTCCCAGATGCCTGTTAAGTCGGGTATTTCGGTCGACTCTGTTTGTGCGCTCGCGGTATCGGAAGGTAGCCCTGTTACCAAAATAAGCCCGACGAGTAGACCGGTAGCGAACTGAGCAACGAGGGTGTCCGCTTTAAGGCTGAAAAGGCCATGTCCGCCGTTGGTTTTATGTGAATTCATATGTTGCGTCCTCTTTTCTGAAACGAAAGTAGAAAGATTGCTAGCGAGGCGGCGTTGGTTCTTGTGTGCGGCCGCCCTCTAGAATGGGGCTGCCATCTGCGCGTGTTAGCTTGCGCCCGAGTAGTCCTTTTGCGCCCTCCGCCCGCGCTGAGGGTCCCGCCACGCGAACGACCATGCCGACGGGGAGAAGGTCGGGAGTCCAGCCTACGCGGCGCAGCATCACGGGCGCGCCTAACTCGATTTGCCACTCAGCGGTCTCGCCCGATTCGTCGGTTACGTCGAGAAAGAGAGCGGCGTGAGGATTTCTAAATACAAAGCGTGTGACTACGCCCTCAATCTCTATCGGTTTATCTGAATCATAGAAAGGGCCGCTTGCGTGATGCGCTGAGAGAGGAAGTGCCGTGCCTAATAAGCCGTACAGAAGCAGCAATAGTGAGGGTAGAAAAGTGCGACGCATAATCATGTTGTCTCCTAGTGGGTTTCTGGTTTGTTATTTTTAGAGTGAGGTGTTTCAAGTTAAGTGAAGCTGGGCGCGATCACATTTCGGTGTTCATCGTCGCCCAACGTTTCTGTGCATAACGCTTGCTCAACGGAAGCAAGACAAAAAGCGTGAAATAGAGATTGCCGGCCGCAACGACGTAGTTTTTGTCCTCGAAGAAGACATAGGCTATCACGCAGGAAAGTGCAGCGATCGCCGCGACGACAAGCCACGTCAAGCATGCCCGCTTGCAGTAAAAAACTTCGAGCGGTCGCAGTTGAAGTTCGCTGCTGTGGCGCAGGGCATTGAGATAGAACGCAACGAGAATGGCTGACAACCCTATTAATCCGAAGCCGAAATAGATAAACAAGGCGGCAACTTGGTTGTCGTCCCAGCCACCGAGCGAAAAAATATCTGTTCCGAGTGCGCCGCCAGAGGTGTAGAGCACCGTTGCCTGCGCCATCAGTTTTATCGGGTAGACAAATACTAATACCAGCATCACGAGCGCGAGACTCAAGTAGAGAGTAGCGGAGTCTTGAAGACCAAAATGGCGACTCCAGTTTGCATGTGTGATCCAGATCGAACCGATAATTATTGCGCTAATCAAAAAGGCGGGGATGTCGCGCGAGAGCTCTAATAGCTCTTCGGGATTGGTAGGTATTTGATCGATGCTAATGACGAGCATCGTAAAAGCGAAGGCGAACGCCGCATCTACAAAGGTTTCTATACGGCTCATGTTCTCGCCCCGTAGAATTTTCCCTCGGTCTACTCGGCAGCTTGAGATGAAATCGTCGGAAAGGCGGTTCATTTCGGTTCTCCAAATTGCTCAGACGTGAGAATTAATTGTATAGCTCACCCTCGTCGATATCGCCAATTGCCAAGATAGGTGAGGCATCGATGTCTTCGGCGTCCATCATGCTCGCGACTCGGCCCATGGCGCTAACAAGCATATGTTGCTCCCAGGGTTCGAGCTTCCTGTACTCGCGTAAGAAGCCCGATTGAAGGAGTTCAGGCGCTTCATTGTATTTCGCCTCCCCCAGATCCGTGAGGACGACATTGATAGTTCGTTTGTCGGTGCCAAGGCGCTTCCTCTGCACGAGCCCGTTTTTCTCCAAGCGATCGATGAGATTCGTCACCGTCGCCTGGGAAAGCAGAATCGATTTAGCGATCGCGCTAGGAGTCGGCTTGTCTATTTTTACAATGGCATCCATGACCAAAAGCTGGGAAATCGTCAGTCGCGTGTCTTTCTGGAGGCGCTTTGAATAGAGGTCGATCGCGCGGGTTATCCGTCTAAGTGCAATCAGTAATTCGTCGTAGTCTTTCATCTGCTTTGTGGTTCCGTATCTGGGTGCTTCGCTGGCTTCATTCTAGTGCATTGGCGTTGCGATAAGCTGCTACTAATTGTCTCCTTTAGCTGTTCTTGGTTTGGCAATTTATTTAGATATCTAAATAAAATAGCGCTTTCGGTATGCAGCGCCATCACTGCAAACACTTCCTTTTAACTTCATAACAAACTGATTTTATTATTAAAAAATAATAAATGTCTTCGCTGTCATCCCACATCTTTAAAGGTTATCCGATGATGAGGGTTACTAATTTACTTCTACTTCTATATAATGGCGAGCTAAATAACGACACCCATGCGCTGCTTGGTAGGTTTATCAAGGTGTGCGGCGCGTCAATTATGCAGGCTCAAGAAGGCAGTCCTAAGCACTGCGGTCGAAGGTTCTGTAGTCCAGCAAAGATAGGAAAGGAGATGTATGTTTGGTAGTCAGTTCCGCAAAAAGCAATTAGGTCTAGCAGTCGCGCTCGCGTCTACGGCCTTCACAGCTCACGCACAAATTGAAGAAGTTCTGGTGACCGCAACCAAGCGCACCGAGAGCATGCAGGACATTCCCGTCGCAGTATCGGCGCTAGGCGAAGAATCCCTAGACCAGCTCGGCATTTCGAATTTTGAAGATTATCTCCTCCAGTTACCCAACGTGACAGCCGGCGGCAGCGGCCCCGGTCAAAACACAATCTATATCCGCGGTGTTGCGTCTACCACGCCGGGACTCACCGTAGCCGGTGTTGCAGGCCTCGCGCCCAACGTTGCGCTTTATCTCGACGAACAGCCTCTTGCCCAGCCGGGTCGAAATCTCGATGTCTATGCTGCCGACCTGGCGCGGGTTGAGGTGTTGTCCGGACCACAGGGCACGCTCTTTGGTGCAAGCTCTCAGGCAGGTACGGTTCGACTTATCA
>JALRKV010000049.1 GCA_023254735.1 Pseudomonadales bacterium
GTCCCTTGGGATCGTTATGTTGATGTTTTTGAGATTGTGGGTGCGCGCACCGCGAACAACGATCTGATCCATGCTGGGGCTCTTGGTTTAATTTGATGCTAGATGTAAACGTACAAAGGTACCGAGGTATTCGAATATTAAGATATTAGGGTATTAAGGTATCAAGGTATGCAATCTGCAAGCCTATACGCGCTGCGTCTGGGTCACGGATGACTACAGCACAGCCGAGCATTATGGGCAATGCCGGCTAGCAGAGTAAAGCCGCGACTGCCTTTTTAGAAGATTCTGCCTAAAATTTCTCAACGTAGATGGCATGATATACACTAAGAAGACAAGGCGCGCAGTGACGCGTCATTTTTCATATTGACTACTTTTACAAGTAGCCGTCCGGCCAGTCCAGAAAATCGACTGGCTAAGAAAAACCGGAGGCACGACGTGGCGAGCAGAGGCATCAACAAAGTAATTCTCGTAGGCAACTTGGGCAATGACCCCGAGGTTCGGTATATGCCTAACGGCAATGCCGTGGCTAATGTGTCACTCGCGACAAGCGACTCTTGGAAGGACAAGGCAACAGGTGAGCAGCAGGAGAAGACCGAGTGGCATCGCGTCGTGTTCTTCAACCGTCTCGCCGAGATCGTAGAGCAGTATGTTAAAAAAGGGTCAAAGCTCTATATTGAGGGTCGCCTGCAGACGCGTTCGTGGGAACAAGACGGCATAAAGCGCTACTCAACCGAAATTATCGCCAGCGAGATGCAAATGCTCGACGGACGCGGCGGCGCAATGGGTGGCGATATGGGCGATAACCCCTTTGGCCAGCAGCAGGCGCCCGGTCAGCGTCAGCAGCAGGCGGCAGCGCCACAGGCACAGCCCGCCCCGACAAACTTCGATAATTTTGATGACGATATTCCCTTCTAGTTGCGCTTGACTTCGCGCGTCGATAAAGCAAACTCAAAGGCAGTGTTAAGTCATGGGCGAATGGCGTCCGCGCGCGGGTAAACTAGGAAGCAGTCTGCAGTGAAGCTATACATCGTCGGAGGGAAAAGCCCCACCGGTAAGGCCTTGATAGAGATTTTGCGTAAACACAAAATACGCTTTCTCGCGCCCGCCGATAAGTACTTTGATCCCGACAACGCGCTCGCAATCGCCAAGAGCATCACCGATTTCCGTCCAGACCAGCTAATCAACCTCGCCGATTTCATTTCTGGCAATCACAGCGCGCTCAAGCGCGCCGAATCCGCACAAGAGCGCTGCCGCAAAATCAACGCGCAGCTTCCAGCCGTGTTGAGCGAGGTTTGCAATCATCTCGGCATCCCGCTGCTGCACCTTTCTAACAGCTATGTCTTCGATGGCGAGAAGAAACTTGCCTACAACGAGACGGACGAGCTGAATCCTCAGGGTGTTTACGGACGCTGCACGCTCGCTGGAGAAGAAGCAGTGCGAGCACACCCAAATCACATTATCGTTCGCTCGGGCTGGCTTTTCGGTCTGCATAAGCGCGGACTCATCAAATCGTGGATTCGCCTCGCCAAACGCAGCGGCGGGGAGATTACTGTGTTCAGACGCCGCTTTAGCCCAACCTCAACCGCCGATCTCGCTCACGCGCTGTTCGCGATCGCGCAGCAAGTCGACTGCGACGCCAATGCATGGGGCACCTATCATTACGCCGGTCTGGAGACTAAACGCGAGGCCGAATTTGGGCGGCAGACGCTCGACTATGCGGCCAATCATGATGAAGACATCTATCAGCTCATCGACAGCATAAAGCTGCTTGAAGGCCCAGTGCGCCTCCCGGAGCTTCTCAACTCGACACTGTCTAGCAAAAAGATTTTCGACACCTTCGGTATCAAGCCGCGGTCGTGGCACGGCCATCTCAGAGAAACTATTAAGTCTCTGTATGGTGGTCGCATGCGGGTGGCGCGGGAACAAGGCGAGGATGACGCGTCGGGCGCGTCTGTTGACTCATGAACGACGCACCAGATTCTCAGCCCTCGGCGCTCACACCCCTCGATAAGGCACTAGCCCAGTTGTTGGCGAGTGTCTCACCGCGCTGCGAAGAGGAAGTCATCGCGCTTGCTCATAGCCCAGGTCGAATACTTTCCGAAGACATTATTGCGACTCTGTCCGTGCCGCCGATGGCGAACAGCGCGATGGATGGTTATGCCCTGCGCGCGTCAGATTCAGGAGATTCTGAGCGCGACCTGCCTATTAGTCAGCGAATAGCAGCTGGGCAGGTCGGTCGCGCGCTCGAAGCAGGCACGGTTGCAAGAATATTTACCGGCGCGCCTTTGCCTGCGGGTGCCGATGCAGTCGTGATGCAAGAGAATTGTGTTCTGCGAGGCGAGGCGATTGGCGTCGTTAAACGCGTCAGTCCACAGGAGAACGTGAGGCCTGTCGGCGCAGATATCGAGGCGGGTAGCACAGTGTTTTCCCGAGGCCATCGATTGCGGCCGCAGGATGTTGGTGCGCTCGCCTCGCTGGGTCTCACCGAGCTGCGAGTTTTCCGCAAGCTCAGAGTCGCGCTTATGACCACGGGTGATGAATTACAGCGGCCAGGTACCGAATTGTTGCCGGGTCAGATATACGATTCGAATTTTGCAACACTGAGAGCGTTGCTCGCGGGCCTTCCTATCGAGGTTGTCGACTGTGGGCGGGTCGGCGACACCCTCGACGCGACGCGTGCGGCTCTGCTTGCTGCGGTGGGTCGCGCAGACTGTGTGATTACAACAGGTGGGGTGTCGGTAGGCGAGGAGGATCACGTGCGCGCCGCGGTCGAACAGCTAGGTACGATTGATCTATGGAAGCTTGCGGTCAAGCCCGGCAAACCCTTCGCCTTCGGCAAGATTGCGAGCGACGGTGAAAGCTGTCATTTTTTCGGCTTGCCCGGGAATCCGGTGTCGGCGTTTGTGACATTCGCGCTCGTCGTTCGCCCAACGCTATTGGCCCTGCAGGGCGCAAGCGTCGACCCTCCGCATGCATTCCCCGTCCGCAGCGGCTTCTCTCGAGAGGGGGGCGGATCAAGACAGGAGTATCTGCGTGCGCGGCTCGAGCATAGCGTTGAAGGGCTCGTTGCAACGCCCCTGAAGAACCAGAGCTCTGGTGTCGCCCTGTCGCTCAGTCGCAGCGATGGTCTGCTCATCGTGCCGCCGAATGTCGCTGTGAGTCAGGGTGAGGTGCTGCAGTTTATTCCATTCTCCGAATTAGGAGCTTAGAACCCGATGCGTGTCAGTGGACAAAGAATGCGAGTACGGCGCGGAGGATTCGCTCGCTTATGCGCTCTCTTTGTAAGCACATCGCTCCTCGCTGCCTGTGCGAGCAACGAATCCCCTGAGCCAGCTTCTGCCGAAAAAGACACCGCGACGATCACTGTTTTGAAACCAGCGAGTGTCGTGTCTAACGAAAAAACGACTAGTGACGTTCTCAAGCTTCCCGATCTCCTTTACGCCGGCTTACAGGCACTCGATGCAGATCGGCTTCTCACCCCAGAGAATAACAATGCCTTCAATTATTTTTCGCGCGCGCTCGCGATGGATTCCGATAATGAGATCGCAAGAGAGGGCATTGCTGCGATCGTCGCGCGCTACCTCGCGCTTGCGCGCGAGGCGATTGGCAACGGCTCGTTCGAATCAGCCGAGCTGATGATCGACAGAGCGAAGCTGGTCGATGAGACGGTTGCTGAGATTGCGCTTGTGCAGGTCGAATTGGCCAATGAGCGCGAGTCGGGCGATCTCTTTTTCACGTTCGACGGCGCAGCAGTGAGCAGTGAGAGTGACCAAGCGCGCGAAGAATTGACCGCCGTCGCGAGGCGTGCGCGCGAATGCGGTGCATTCTTTCTAATTACGGCACCCAATGACAGCACCGCACGATGGATGTTTAGCGTAATGCGCGACGCAGTCGAAGGGTATAGGCTCCGAGGAAATATTGAGTTGTCTGCGCAAACCGGCGTTCGCTTGAGGCTGCCTGAGACCGAAAGCGCCTGCGGCGAATAAAGAAAGCGCCTGCGGCGAGCACACCAAAAGTCTCGCAAGATACCAGACGAAAGAGCATTATGGGTCTGTGGCAAATTCGCAAGACTGACAGTCGAAAGACCACATTTCAGCGCGAGGGTGAACATGAACAGAACAAGTCTGAGTCGCTTCCTTCCGAGGGGCAAAATCGTTGTCGCCGCCACGGGCCTTCTTGCTGCATCCATCATCGCCACGGGCATTTATTGGAGTATTCCGCCTGCTTCATTTGATGTGAATG
>JALRKV010000046.1 GCA_023254735.1 Pseudomonadales bacterium
TTTTGGGCATCTGTAAGATCCGTCCGTTTCATAATGCCTTGCGTGAAGGCTTGCATATAAATTGGACTTTTATAATCAACCGTTGGCGTGCCAGTCATCAGCCACAAGCGTACTGACGAATTCTGCTCAACGTATTTGCGAAAGACCTTGAACCGTGTCGTCGATGGGTTACGCAGCACCGCTGCTTCGTCAACGATAATCAGGTCAAACATACCCTGACAATGCGGAGCAATGATCTGAAAGCCGTCGTGGTTAACAATGTAGAAATCGTTTTCAGTCTTGAGTAGTTTCAGTCTGCGCTCGGCAGTCCCATGCAGGGTGACAAATCTACGGTTGACCAGACCAGTGAACACGCCGTCACCCCACACTCGCTCAAGGGTAGACAACGGTGACAAGACTAAGACTTTCTTGATCTGCTTGGTTCTTATCAGATAGTCCGCTGCCCACAGTGCTGACTGTGTTTTGCCAGTGCCGATTTCGTTTAGCACTAACGCTCGAGTATTCAACGTCAGGAACGCAGCAGTTTCTTTCTGGTGGTTGTACGGCTTATGCGGCCCCGGCCAATCGTAATAGTGCAGGATCGGGGACGGAGCCTTGATGCCAAGGTTACGCAGCACACGCACTTCGTCCAATCGGTGTGGTGTAACTACAATATGTGCGCCGTCCTTGACCAAGGACTTTGCGCTAGGCAGACAGGACAGTACCCTGTCTGGGTTATTTAATTTAAGTGCTAGTGCTCTAGCACTCTCAACAACAAGCATTCTTCTACCTCTCGTAAATCTTCTACACTTCTAATCAAGAACCACAGTCCACCCGCCTCTTTTATTTCTTCGCCGCACCGCTTCTGTAGTTCGGTGGGTTTCTTGGTCGGGTCTGCCTTGCATTCAATACCTACGAACCTACCTCCAACGATGGCAATGATGTCTGGTATCCCTGACTTACCAAATCCATTGTTGCCGGGAAAGAAATACCAGATGCCATGATTACGCAGCAACTCGGTAACTTTCTTTTTGATCTTACCTTCTGGTGTCATAGCGCAGCGTAGTCACAGTCGTGTCGAGCGGGACAAAACCTACATAATCCACTCGGTCGTGCAGGCCATACGTCATTCTCTGCTGAGTCGTATATCCTTCTGATCTTCTTCATAATGTCAGCCCACATCTGATTGGACTGCTCTCTCGTATATTCCTCTGTGTCCATCTGCAAGTGCTTGAGCCACACAAGACTGGTCTTACACTTCTGTACTTGCGGAAAGTGTTTGAACACCTGACACGCAAACATCTGCATCTGAAAGAAGTCTGGATTACGTTTGCCTGTTTTCCAGTCCATGACATAGGCAGTATCGCCACGCAGTACAAGAATATCTAACTTACTACGCAGCCATGCGTCGGGTTCCCACCATCCGGTAGGCTTTAACTCCTCCGTAAGTACCAACTCTTTTTCGATAGATAACTCCCCTCCGTTGGCAATCTTTTCCACAGTGGTACAGAGGACTTCGTAATGTGCAATGTCCTGCGGTAACTCGACGTTCTCCTTAAGTCTGTACTCAAGAAACTCGTGGACTCGTTCCCCATATTTACTTGCTTCACCACCATCATCCACAACATCCTTGAGGACACGTTGACGGTAGTATCGTAGCGGGCAATTCTCATATAGTTTTATAGATGAGTAAGAGTGCGACAAACGCATAGGTTATGGCCGCAAGGTGTTGCCTCGCGGTTGAAGTCATTGGAACCTTGAGTATATACATTGTGTGTACATTGTCAAGTATCTCCATAGTTGTCGGCCTGACCTGACTCGCAAGCCACTGGCAAATCAGGTGCCCACTGCGGAGGGGTGGACATAACCTCTGTCAAATATCTTTCTGCGTGGTCTGCATCGGCGTTGCCTGCTACTACGATGATCTCGTCATGTACTTGGAACGCGACCTTGTACTTCTTACCAACCGCTGCCATCTGCTCACGGATGACGATAGCGGCTAGGGCTTGGACGATGTTCTCCGTAACCTTGCCACCATATATCTTCGTCCATGCTATGCTGTGTGGCTGACCAGTCAGTTTGGCGTTTATGTAGTTACGATAACTCCGTCCCTCACTGACGTACTCGAAACCATTACTGGTAGCACGTAGGGCTGCGTATTGAATACGGAAACCGTTTGGGAGGACGATGCCATCCGCATCGTATTTGAGAATGCCACGGATGGAACCGCTACCACCTTGGGTCATGGCTGTCAGTGCGTAGCCACACAAGTTCCAAAACTCTACGATCTTCCAGTTCTTCTGTCGGTAAAGCCTTACGATACGCTCGGCTTCGTTCAAGTCGATCTTTACAGATATACCGGCCTGTCCGATCTCCAGAGTACGACGGAACTTCTCTGCGCCCATGCCATAGCCAAGACCCAGAACGCAGGTCTTACCCACGAACCGCTCAATCTTATCTGCCTTGGTTATCGTCCTGCCGTAGACCTCTGAGGCGAACTCGGAATACACATCCCGCTTCTCGCGGAATGCCTGTACCAAATCCTCCTGTCCTGCTACCCACGCCACAAGTCTGGCTTCGATCTGTGCAGAATCACAGGCAATTATCTTGCTGTATTGGGGAGCCTTTAATGCCTGCCTAATTTTGTTGTTCCCGCGAGATGGAAGATTTTGTAGGTTGATCTTGTCGCCACCGCTGAACCTACCTGTGTGCGCCCCGTAGTAGTTAAGCATGATAGGCAGACTGCCACGTTGAGATATCTCAATGAATGCTTTGGTTCTTGTCTCCTCAATGGTTGACTTGGTTCCAAGTCGTGCAGAGACAAGTGCCTGTACCCGCTCGTCGGGATGGTTGAGCAGGTCGGTCATGGCCTTATCGGTCTTGGCAAATGCCCAAGTTTCTTGGCCAGTTCGGGGGCTGATCTTAGTGGGCGGTACCACACCAAGCGACTGCAACGCAACGGCAAACATATCATTGCTCATCAGACTGTTGCGGTCGACGCTGACGCTTGCAAGTAACTCCTGCTTGCGTGTGCTGATATCGTTCAGGTGTTTCTCAAGCAGGGGTGTATCCAATTGGATACAGGGTTCGGTGAACATCCGAATGGTCTGATCAATGACCACTAGTTCCTTAACAGGAAATTTGTTCTTTAACTTCTGGAACAGAGCGTAGGTTAGGTCTACATCGTTTATGCAATATCTCGCATACCGTTCCATCTCCTCGTCGGTAAACTCCTCGCGCCGCTTACCTTGTGCGGCCACTACCTCGTCGCCTTTCTTACCAAGGTTATAGTAAGTAGCAAGCGCAGCAAGGCTACCGCCCACAGTTACGGAATGTAACGGACGCGCCATGCTTAAAGTGTCGAGCCAAAGTCTAGGCTTGATCCCGTACTTCCATGACAGGATCGCACCATCGAACGCCGTGTTGTGGCAGAGGATTGCTGCCTTACTGTAATCGAACGATGACAGAAAAGACTTAGGGTTAGACCCCGAATACCAATCGGTAGGGCCGTCGTTGATCTTAACTCCAACGCCAATGACTTCGAACAACGGATTGCGAATGTACGCTTCCGTCGTCATCTTCTTCAGACTGTAGTCCTTGTCGTAGTAAGTTTCAAAGTCGATGGTAACTACATCCATTACTTGACTACCTTCTTTGATGCTTCGTATGCAATCACATACTCTGCAAACTTAGAATCGACCTTAGTTACGTACTCAAGAAGTCCACACATGTCTTTGAACATCTTTATGTCAGCAGCAGTTATAGATTCAACGGTGCCGTTTTCACCTCTAAAAGTTAAGGTTCTGCTGTCGCCCTTTACACTTATAGTTTGTGGGCCACCAATATGAGTTTGCGTAACGTGGAGATTACCCTTCACGGTGCAGCCACTCGCGTTCTGAAATGTATTGCTCCATTTGTGTGCGTTCCTCTATAAATGACCGGAAAGGTGACTGTTTGAAGCTCAGCGAGAAAGATCTTCTCGCTGACCAAGGTGATGACCTAAGTTTTGCAGATTTTCCAGACGCGGCAGCGATTCAGAGCAACACGCTCAAAATTGACTATGTATTCGAACCCGGCAAGGAGCATGATGGCGCGACTATTGATGTACCCGTGTCTCTCTTAGCGCAATTAACACAGGCGGATATCGACTGGTCAGTGCCTGGCATTATTCGAGAAAAATGTGTCGCCTTATTAAAAGGATTGCCCAAAGCGCAGCGGAAAAATTTTATCCCCGTTAACGCGTTCGTAGAAGAGCTATTGCCATATCTCAGCACGGGGTCTATCGACTTGCTCGACTCTTTCATTGCTGCCGTCTACGATTTGCGGAAGTTTAGAATCGACCGCGCGCTGCTCGAAACGATTGAGCTACGGCCGCACTTAAAGATTAAAGTGCGTGTGCTTGATAACAGCGGAAAGCAGCTAGCCATCGACAGTTCGCTAGCTGCGCTTAAGCAGGCGTTTTGTAAAGGCGAGGAAGCTAACGTCAGAGGGAGTGACTCCCAGCAATCGCTTGGTCATCCACTTGAGATGTCAGGACTCGTTACGATGCCAGAGATCGAGTTGTCCCCAAGCGTTGAAGTTGGCGAGGGTAATATCAAGCTTCTGCGCTACCCCAGTTTGGTTGATGCGGGCGCCAGTGTGTCCGTAAAACTATTTGCGGATGAAGAGTTAGCGCGCGAAGCGCACGCGGGTGGAGTGTTGAAGCTTGCTATGCTTAACAGCGTTCAGCAGCGCAACATGCTACGTAAACATTGCGACCGATTTGTAAAACAAAATGCTCTCAAGTTACCTGTGTCGGGTGCCGATCTTGTCGAGCAGTGCGTCGAGGCGTGTTATGCCTACGCACTAACCAACACGCACACTATTCGAGACAGGCAGAGTTTTGAAAGGGCGGTCGTGGAGGCTAAGGCGCAGGTAGTCGGCCTGGGTGATCGATTGATCTCATTGCTTGAGCGTATAGTAGTGATTAGGCTCACACTCAAGAAACGACTTTCGGCGTTATCCTCAGCGCCTGAGTATTTGCTTGACGATGTAAACAGCCAGCTAGATCGCCTGTTCACACCTAGGTTCATAGTCGAAACCGGTTTCGAAAGACTGGCCGAATTTCCGCGTTATTTGAATGCAATCGAGTTGAGACTGGCGAAAGCACCCTTTATGGGCCCCAGGGACAAGGGTGATACTGAGCTTTTGGCCAACTATTTGGTACAGCTCGAAAAGCTCAAGAACGACTCGGCAGCAGGGCTCAGCATGAGTTCTGCGCCCAGATTGGAGGAAATTAGGTGGATGCTTGAAGAATTTCGAGTCTCGGCCTTCGCTCAAAGTTTGAAAACCAAAATTCCAGTCTCGCCTACACGAATAGAAAAAGCGCTTTCGGCGATTAAGGGCGGCTCCAGAAGCATTACCTACTGACAATCCAGCAGCAAAGTGAAGGGAAGTGCATGTTGCTACACTTTTTAGGCAGACGAAGGGGGATTTTTCTTTGGATCATCTCCTCTCGTAGAGCATTAGTGGCCTGTATGACAGCGTCGCTTTTATCGTGCTCGTCTGTCGCTGCGAGTCAGACAAGTGATCCTTGGCGAGAGGCGAATACCTATGTGTTTAAGTGGAACGACTACTTTGACCAACTTGTTGTAAAGCCTACCGCCTTCGCCTACACAACGTTTCTTCCTAGATTTATGCGGCAGGGCATCGGTAATTTCTTTAGTAACGTCGATGACATTAACGTCCTTGCAAACGATATTCTCCAGCTAAAATTTGCTGCTGCTGCAGGCGATAGCGGTCGATTATTGGTCAACAGTACGGTCGGTGTGGCAGGCTTTCTCGATGTTGCGAGCAGCGTTGGGCTGCGAAAAAATGAAGAGGACTTTGGCCAAACATTGGCGGCATGGGGGATGGACTCTGGTCCCTATGTCATGCTTCCCGTTTTCGGTGCAAGCACTGTCAGAGACTCGTTTGGCTTGGTAATAGACACGGTCTTTAACCCGCTTCAACTAGTCGAGGATCGATCGCTACGGCTCGGGTTGTTTTTACTAGACGAAACCGACTCTCGTTCTGATGTTTTAGCACTCGATGAGTTGATCACAGGTAATCGCTACCTCTTTATCCGAGAGGCTTATTTACAGCGTCGAGAATATCTCATCAATGATGGCGTGCTCGATGATCCTTTCGGGGACTTCTAGCTAACTTTCTAACTAAGTTTCTAACTAACTTTTTTGACTAGTTTAGGTCCCGTGCCTCGATTTTCATCCGAATAAAATCGCTATGAGAGACATAAATCAGTTCGCTAACCTGCCTGATAACGCCGTCCTCATATCTATCTATTTCGCCATCGGCGAAGGCGATTCGCCACATATTTTTAATCAAGGATAACTTGGCCTCATTGCTAAAATGGGCGTTGATCTGAGCGGTAAACTCGAAGAGTGACGTTGACTCTTCGGCTTTACTCGTCGCTAATTCGTGGAGTTCCGTCGCGGAGTCTTCGTCGAGCCCGAACGTCGTTATCAGCACGGTGAGGAGTTCCTGCTCTTCTCGAGCGTCGAGGTGGTGATCACTCTTCATCACTTCGATCATCAGAATCGCAGCGATGAGGTTTTCTTGCAACGGATCCTGATTACCAGGGGTGCTTGATGCATCGACGTAACTCTGAAATAGCGATTTTAGTTTGCTTAACATAGTTCGTTAGCTTCCTCATTAGTCTGTTCGCAATTTCGCGTATGCTTTTCAACCAGCTCCATGGCTTCTTCCAACACGTCGATACCCGAATTTGGTTTGTAGGCGTTCTGGCTAAGATGCCTACGAAAGGCTTTGCCACCATAGACGCCTTTAAAAAGCCCCAATAAATGTCGCGTAATGTGTTGAAGCGGAACGCCAGCGTCTATTTGCTGTTCGACATAGGGCAGATAATTAACGAGCGCTTGATTACGGGTCAGCTCATTCTTCTGCGCGCCAAAGAAGCGCTCGTCAACTTGCGCGAGAATGAACGGGTTTTGGTAAGCTTCTCGTCCAAGCATAACACCATCGACGTAGTTCAGATGATCGGCGGCCGTCGCTAGATCTACGATCCCGCCGTTGATAATTATACTCAAGTTCTTAAAGCAGGTTTTTAATCGATAGACCCGATCGTAGTCTAGCGGGGGAATTTCTCGATTCTGCTTTGGGCTCAACCCGGACAGGATTGCTTTGCGAGCATGCACGATAAATAAGTCGCAACCCGCATCGGCAACGATACCGATGAAGTTCTGTAGTGCAGCTTCGCTATCTTGATCGTCTATTCCTATCCTGCATTTCACGGTGACCGGAATACTAACGCTCTGACGCATCGCGTCTACACACTCTGCGACGAGCTCGGGCTCTGCCATCAAACAGGCGCCAAACGAGCCAGACTGCACGCGCTCGCTCGGGCAGCCAATATTGAGATTGATCTCGCAGAAACCGGCTTTTTCACCCAACTTGGCGGCAAGCTGTAATTGTCTCGGATCGGAACCGCCTAACTGCAGAGCGACTGGATACTCTTCGGGACTATGCGCAAGCAGACTGTCTCGATCGCCAAACTCTAACGCTGCGCTCGTCACCATCTCGGTATAGAGAAGGGCGTGTTTGCTCAGTTCACGCAGGAAGCGTCTATCATGACGATCCGTCCAGTCCATCATTGGTGCAACGCAAAAGCGATGGGGGTCGACAGAGAGACAATCGTCGTTTATGTGCCTAGCTTCTTGTGGCATGACCTAAAGATTCTCGATTGTGGCCTGGGTAATGGCGGTGTATTTAAACAGAGGGGTTTTTCATGTCAAGGCAGCGAAGCACTTGCGTGAGTCTGTTCACGCGTTCGAGTATAATCATGCGTCGCCGCTCCTATTCACGGCCAATTTCACTGATAGAGAAAACGCATGACTCAAGTACGCACCCGTATCGCACCGTCACCAACCGGTGATCCCCACGTGGGCACTGCCTATATCGCTCTGTTCAACCGGTGTTTCGCGCGTCAGCACGGCGGTAAATTCATACTCAGAATCGAAGATACCGATCAGATGCGATCCACAGCGCAATCCGAGCATGACATTCTGAGTTCTCTGCAATGGCTCGGCTTAGAGTGGGACGAAGGGCCGGGTGTAGGTGGCGATTTTGGTCCCTATCGACAGAGCGAGCGCAGCGCTATCTATGCTGAACATATTGCCACGCTGCTAGAGTCCGGCAATGCTTTCCATTGCTTCTGCTCTGCAGAGCGGCTGGATGAGGTGCGAAAGACACAAATGGCTGCAAAACAGCAGCCCGGTTACGATGGGCATTGTGCGCACCTTTCAAAGGCGGAAGTAGACACAAAGCTCGCTGCCAGCGAAGACTATGTTATCCGCATGCGTGTGCCCGAAACAGGCAACTGCGAATTCCATGACATGCTACGCGGTGAAGTGTCGATTGCATGGTCACAGATCGATATGCAAGTACTCATGAAATCGGATGGACTGCCAACGTATCACTTTGCGAATGTTGTTGATGACCACCTAATGGAGATTACCCATGTGGTGCGCGGTGAAGAGTGGATAAACTCTGTTCCGAAACACGTTCTGCTCTATAAATACTTCGATTGGACTCCGCCTATATTCTGTCATATGCCACTCCTGCGTAATCCCGACAAGAGCAAGTTGAGCAAGAGAAAGAACCCCACATCGATAAACTATTATCGTGACATGGGTTACTTGCCCGAGGCGCTTATCAACTATCTAGGCATGATGGGCTGGACTATGCCCAATGGACAAGAGGTATTCACACTCTCCGAAATGGAGGATGCGTTCGACATTAGTAGGGTGAGTCTTGGAGGGCCGGTTTTTGATACCGAGAAGCTCGACTGGCTGAACGGGAAATATTTGCGAGAGGCAGGAAGTGACAAAGACTTTCAAGAGCGCCTGCTGGCTTGGGCACAGGACTCCGGTCGGCTTGCGCCTATAATTCCGCTACTGAGACAGCGTGTTGAAAAATTCAGCGATGTCGCGCCGCTTATTAGCTATTTCTTTAGCGGTTCCGTGGCTATAACTCCAGAATCCTTCTCGCATTGCAAACTGGCGCCAGCCGACGCCTGCAAGGCGTTGCAGTTTGCCCTATGGAAACTTGAAGCGCTTAGCGTATGGAGCCGCGAAGAGGTGGAGTCGACGCTAATGACACTTTCTCAAGCGCTCGATATAAAGGTGCGGGATTTCCTAGCGCCACTTTTCGTCGCCATTAGCGGCCAGCCAGTTTCGCTTTCGGTTATCGATTCGATTGCCGTAATCGGGCTCGATCTCTCGCGAGCACGACTGCGCGCTGCCATCGAGGTTTTAGGTGGGATATCGAAGAAACAGGCTAAGAATTTAGAAAAAGAATTTGCTCAACTAGGCTAGGATGAGTGCACGTCTGTCGGCGACTGCCATCGAGTGTGCTCGGAGTCTTAAGCCCGAGGGTGAGGGCTAATGGCGATTGACACACTGGGTTGATCTGCATAGAATGCCCGCTCCTCAAATCCAACGCTGGATTTGCTTTCGGGGCCTTAGCTCAGCTGGGAGAGCGCAACACTGGCAGTGTTGAGGTCAGCGGTTCGATCCCGCTAGGCTCCACCAAATCACCGTCGTGCACCATGTCTATCGGGTACCATGTTCCCGAGCACACGCGCTCAAGCGCTCTCGGTCTAAACCCTCTTTAAGACTCTCTATCTAAGCTTTCTATCTCTTTTCTTCCTAAGCTCTATCATTAAGCGTAAGCGCAACCCTACGCCAGACCTGCGCGTAGGGTACGGCGGGAATCGATTAGATATCGCGCGGCGTGTGGCCCTTATAAAGCTGTCGTGGCCTGCCGATTTTGTAGGGGTGACTGAGCATTTCATCCCAGTGAGCAATCCACCCTGGCGTGCGACCTGTCGCGAAAATCACGGTGAACAAGCTTGTAGGTATACCAATCGCCTTGAGAATAATGCCAGAGTAGAAATCAACGTTTGGATAGAGTTTCTTGCTGATGAAATACTCATCTTCCAGCGCAATTTTTTCTAACTTGCGCGCAATTCGGAAAAGTGGGTCGTCTTCGACACCGAGCTCTTCGAGTACCTCGTCGCATATCTTGCGCATGACGGTCGCGCGGGGGTCGAAGTTTTTGTAAACCCGATGTCCGAAACCCATTAGTCTGAACGGATCGTTCTTGTCTTTTGCCTTCGCAATGTATTCTTCGATATTCGATTCATCGCCGATTTCATAAAGCATTTCGAGCACAGCCTCGTTGGCGCCGCCGTGAGAGGGGCCCCATAGAGCCGCAATGCCTGACGCGATGCACGCATAAGGATTAGCCCCGCTAGAGCCCGCAAGGCGCACAGTCGATGTCGATGCATTCTGCTCATGATCAGCGTGAAGCAGAAAAATTGTGTCCATAGCCTTCGCAAGTGTCGGACTCACATTAGGCTCTTCGCAGGGCGTGCCAAACATCATATGCAGAAAGTTTTCTGCGAAACCCATGCTGTTTTGAGGATACATAAAGGGCTGACCAACACTATGCTTGTAGCACATTGCGGCGAGAGTAGGCATCTTAGCTATTAGTCTGTGCGCAGCGAGTTTACGGTGGGTCGGATCGTCAATGTCGAGATCATCATGGTAGAACGCGGAAAGGGCGCCGACGACACCAACGAGCATTGCCATCGGATGCGCGTTTTTTGGAAACCCTTTAAAGAATTGATGAATGTGCTCATCTACCATCGTGTGATAGCGGATCGTATTTTCAAATGCTGTTTTTTGCTCTGGAGTGGGTAATTCGCCATTCAGTAGTAGGAAGCAGGTTTCCAGGAAGGTGGCTTTTTCCGCGAGTTGTTCTATGGGGTATCCCCTGTGGAGTAGCACACCCTTGCCACCGTCGATGAAAGTGATTTCAGAT
This sequence comes from Pseudomonadales bacterium, assembly GCA_023254735.1. Lineage (GTDB taxonomy): Bacteria > Pseudomonadota > Gammaproteobacteria > Pseudomonadales > Pseudohongiellaceae > UBA9145. Next base: position 10,861 of record JALRKV010000046.1, read on the forward strand.
TCGCAAGACGCCGTCGAGACAAATCCGGGGTCGTAGGTAAAAACGCCTTCGCTAACTAATCCGCGCACATCGAGTACATCTGGCCCTGTGGTTCCTTCGTAGATTGGCAGTTCGATGACCTTATCGATTCCGTCGATCTGTAGCTTCGCGGTTTTTGCGCTCATGGCGTACTCCTGATGAGATTATATTCTTTCGGAAAAACAATGGCTTAATTGGGTTTTCTCGCCATTGATCTGAAATTCTTGGGTGTCGCTGCGCGAAGGCGCAGGGATCGCAATACTAGGGAATTAGTGCTTGTTTTGTCAAATATTTAGCTATTACAGAACTGTAACTTGCGGCCGACTTAAAGAACGCTGAGTGCAATGCGCGCTAGCCGTTTAAGTAAACGATTACGTAGGTTTGAGCGTACTAGCGGTGTGTAAAAAGCAGGGGTGAATTGCAGAACGACAATATATTGTCGGTATTGCATCGCGAGGGTCAAGTTTTATTGTATTGACGGGCGCTCGCTAATATACTTCCCGCCGTTTGTAACGTTGAAATTGTTAATTAATTCAATCAGTTTGATCGGAGTGGTGCGCAACCGGCTGCCAATTGGACCTAACTGGCGGCAAGTGAGCGCGAAAAGGCAGCATTTCACCCCATCAATACACTACGAAAGGTTAAACGTGAAAGATACCAGACCAGTAAACATCGATCTCACCACCATCCGATTTCCATTAACAGCGATACTCTCAATCACCCATCGAATAACGGGCGTGATCATTTTCATTGGAGTTGCGATTCTTCTTTACCTACTCGGCTTGTCTCTCGAATCAGAAGCCGGGTTCGCTGAGGCTCAGCAACTGCTGAGCTCCCCGTTGGCTAAATTTGTCGTATGGGGAATCGTCTCTGGACTCTTGTACCACCTAGTCGCTGGCACAAAGCATTTAGTCATGGATTGGGGGTTTGGCGAAACGCTCGCTGGCGCAGCCATCGGCAGTCGAATCACACTCGTTCTTTCAACATTATTCATCGTCATCGCTGGAGTCTGGATATGGTAACTAGTGCGACAAATTTTAGCCGAACAGGTCTCTCGGACTGGTTGGTTCAACGAGTGAGTGCCATTGTTCTCTTGGCTTACTCGCTATTCATCTTCGGTATCTTCGTGCTCTATCCAGAACTCAGTTTCGAGCAATGGTCTGGAATTTTCTCGAACAATGCAGTTCGCCTCTTCAGCATGATGTCGGTACTTGCCCTCTGCGGGCATGCGTGGATCGGAATGTGGACCGTCGCGACAGATTATCTGACAACCCTGCAGCTAGGAAGTGCGGCGACGTCTGTTCGCCTGGTCTTTCAACTCGGTTGTGCATTGTTGATAACAGTTTACCTCCTTTGGGGTATTCAGATTTTTTGGGGAAGCTAGATGAGCGCGTTACGAACAATTTCATTTGATGCAGTAATCGTAGGTGGCGGCGGTGCAGGTATGCGCGCGGCGCTGCAGTTGGCTCAGTCGGGTTACAAAACGGCCGTTATTTCTAAGGTTTTCCCTACACGCTCACATACCGTGTCAGCGCAGGGTGGCATTACCTGCGCGATCGCGAGCGACGATCCTAATGACGATTGGCGCTGGCATATGTATGACACCGTTAAGGGATCGGACTATATAGGCGACCAAGACGCAATTGAGTATATGTGTAGCGAAGGTCCGCAAACTGTATTCGAACTAGAGCATATGGGGTTGCCTTTTTCTCGAACCGAGAGCGGTCGAATCTATCAGCGGCCTTTTGGCGGCCAGTCCAAGGACTATGGCAATGGCGGACAAGCCGCGCGCACCTGTGCGGCTGCCGATAGAACGGGCCACGCGCTGTTGCACACGCTTTATCAGGGAAATATCAAGAATAATACTGTTTTCCTGAACGAATGGTATGCAACCGACCTTATAAAAAATCAAGACGGAGCAGTAGTCGGCGTAATTGCGATCTGCATCGAAACAGGTGAGACCGTAGTAATCCAGTCGAAGGCGACTGTTTTTGCTACAGGCGGAGCAGGCCGTATTTACGCGTCAACCACAAACGCCCTCATTAACACTGGCGACGGCGTTGGCATGGCGCTGCGCGCAGGCTTCCCTGTTCAAGACATGGAGATGTGGCAGTTCCATCCGACGGGCATCTACGGTGCAGGAACGTTGGTAACCGAGGGTTGTCGCGGAGAGGGTGGCTATCTAATCAACAAGGATGGCGAACGTTTCATGGAGCGCTACGCGCCCAATGCCAAAGATCTAGCAGGCCGCGATGTAGTGGCTCGCTCTATGGTCCTTGAGATCTTAGAGGGGCGCGGATGCGGTCCTAAGGGCGATCATGTCATGCTTAAGCTCGACCATCTTGGCGAGGATGTACTCAACGAAAAACTGCCAGGCATCTTGGAGCTATCCCGCACATTTGCCCACGTCGACCCTGTAAAAGAACCTATTCCGGTTGTGCCAACCTGTCACTACATGATGGGCGGCATCCCAACTAACGTGAACGGTCAGGCCATCATGCAAGATGCGAGTGGCGCCGATGTGATAATTCCAGGCTTGTTTGCGGTAGGCGAAGCCGCATGCGTCTCTGTGCACGGTGCCAATCGTCTAGGCGGCAACAGTCTCCTCGACCTCGTTGTTTTCGGTCGCGCGGCCGGCAAGCATATCGAACAAGAACTCGCCTCGGGCATTGAACAGCGGGTGGCAAGCGAATCAGACATAGACGCAGCAATGTCGCGTTTGAACCGCCTCAATGAAACTAGTTCGGGTGAAAGTGTTGCCGAACTCCGTGCCGAGCTACAAGGGATAATGCAGAATTATTTCGGTGTGTTCCGCAAAGGTGAGTTCATGCAGGACGGCATTAAGAAGCTCGCAGCGCTTCGTGAACGAATCAAAAATGTGCATTTGGTAGATAAGAGTAACGCATTCAATACGGCTCGTATTGAAGCGCTGGAACTCGAAAACCTTTTCGAAGTAGCAGAAGCCACTGCGATCTCTGCCGAGGCTCGCGACGAGAGTCGCGGTGCGCATGCGCGTGATGACTTCCGAGAGCGCGACGATGAAAACTGGCTTTGCCACTCGATGTATTTCCCAGAGGACAAACGAGTCGGCAAGCGTGCTGTGAACTTCAAGCCGAAGACCGTCGATACCTTCGAGCCTAAGATAAGAACTTATTAGATCAAGAGTTCGGATTTTGCCTAAACGCGGGTTTAGGCAAGAATGTTTAACGAAATTATCAAACTATGTTTGAAGCAAGGTGAATCGTGTTAGTCAGCATTTATCGTTACAACCCAGAAACAGACCTTAAACCAGCGATGGTTGATATCGAAGTCGACGTGCCCACCGATCGCGACCTCATGGTCCTCGATGTGCTTAACCTGGCGAAAGAGAAAGACACGACGATCGCTTACCGAAGATCTTGCCGAGAGGGCGTTTGCGGTTCCGACGGTATGAATATCAACGGCACCAACGGACTCGCCTGCATAACACCGCTGTCGTCTGTCGTTAAGCCCGGCAAAAAGCTCGTTCTACGACCGCTTCCAGGCTTACCCGTTGTGCGTGACTTGGTAGTCGACATGTCGATCTTTTATAAGCAGTTCGAAAAGGTGAAGCCTTACCTGATGAACGATGAGCCTGCGCCAAACATTGAGCGCCTGCAGAGTCCTGAGGATCGTGCAAAACTCGACGGCCTCTATGAGTGCATTCTTTGCGCCTGCTGTACCACGAGTTGCCCATCATTTTGGTGGAATCCAGACAAATTTATCGGTCCCGCTGGGCTTCTGCAGGCGTACCGCTTTCTCGCCGATAGTCGCGATACGGCGGCATCTGAGCGTTTGGCCGGACTCGAGGACCCCTTTAGTGTTTTCCGGTGCCGCGGCATCATGAACTGCGTTGCGGTTTGCCCGAAAGGGTTGAACCCAACGCGCGCCATCGGCCATATACGCTCGATGCTGATCGAACAGAGCGCGTAAGCTAGTCCCTGCTGGCGAGGCTAAAACACTCGCTGTTTGTCAAAAAGGATGACAACCAATGGAAGGATTTGAGGATAAGTCGGCGAGCCCAATGCAGCAACTTTGGGATAGCGGACACTTATCTGGCGCTAATGCCGAATACGTCGAAGCACTCTATGAGTCTTTTCTCGAAGACCCCTCAAGCGTTCCTGAGCAGTGGTCGAGTTTCTTCACGTCGTTGCCTGCGGGCGCAGCCAACGGCAGTGGCGATGTCTCGCACGCGCGGATTCAGCAGGATTTTAAAACACTCGGAAAGCGCAGCCGCTATACGCCGCTTCTCAACAACGACGCAATCGTTAACTCGGAGCATGAGAGCAAGCAGGTTCAGGTGATGCACCTGATCAGCTCTTACCGAGTAAGGGGGCACCAAAAGGCAGCGCTCGATCCACTCGGTCTAATGCATCGAGAGAGAGTTGCCGATTTGGAACTTGAGTTCCATGGGCTCGGGCCCCTCGACGGCTCGACTGTTTTCCAGACAGGGTCGCTATTTATCAGTAAAGACAAAGCACCTTTAGGTGAAATTGTCGAAAACCTCGAACGAATCTACTGCAGCTCTGTCGGCTATGAGTTTATGCACATCGTAAACCTCGAGGAGAAACAGTGGATTCAACAGCGCATTGAGAGCAATGACGGCATTCCGAATTTCGGTGCCGATATAAAAACGCATCTACTCGAGCGACTTACTGCTGCTGAGGGCTTAGAAAAGCACCTTGATTCTAAGTACCCTGGTACCAAGCGTTTCGGTCTGGAAGGCGGTGAAAGTTTAATTCCTTCGTTAGATGAGCTAGTCCAGCGAGCAGGCAGTGCCGGAACGAAAGAAATCGTTCTGGGCATGGCGCATCGCGGTCGACTAAATGTGCTCGTTAACCTCCTTGGCAAAAACCCAGCGGATCTCTTCGATGAATTCGAGGGAAGGGCGGTCTATAAAAGCTCTGGAGATGTGAAGTATCACCAAGGTTTCTCGTCAAACATCATGACCGCCGGTGGCGAGCTGCATATGGCGATGGCATTTAATCCATCGCACCTTGAGATCGTTGCGCCAGTGGTAGAAGGATCGGTGCGCGCACGACAGGTTCGCCGCGGCGACACCGATGGATCGAAGGTTCTGCCGATCATTATCCATGGCGACGCAGCCTTCGCAGGTCAAGGCGTTGTGATGGAAACTTTCCAGATGTCACAGACCCGTGGTTATACTGTAGGCGGTACGGTTCATATCATTGTGAACAACCAGGTTGGTTTTACAACTTCTGACCCGCGTGATGCGCGTTCAACTGAATATAGTACTGACGTTGCAAAAATGATTCAGGCACCTATCTTCCATGTGAATGGTGATGATCCTGAAGCCGTAATTTTTGCAACTCAATTGGCGCATGACTTCCGTCAAGAATTCCGTAAAGATGTTGTGCTTGACTTGATCTGCTACCGTCGTCGCGGTCACAACGAAGCAGATGAGCCATCTGCAACTCAGCCAATGATGTATCAAGTGATTAACAAGAAAGCGACAACTCGTACGCTTTATGCTGATCAATTGGTGCAAGAAAAAGTATTATCACGCGAAGATGCGGATCAAATGGTGGAAAATTACCGTGCCGATCTTGAAGCGGGTAAACACGTTGCAAATGCATTGGTATTAGAACCGAACACCAAAATGTTTGTGGACTGGACACCATATTTGGGCCATGAATATACAGACGTTTGGGATACGACTTTCAGCAAAGATCGTTTAATTGAACTTGGCAAAAAAATGCGCGAGCTTCCAGAAGGCTTCGTGATGCAGCGCCAAGTAGCGAAAGTGATTGATGATCGCTTGAAAATGCAAACTGGTGAAATGCCTTTAAACTGGGGTGCGGCAGAAACGCTTGCTTATGCATCGCTGTTAGATGAAGGTTACCTCGTGCGTTTGACTGGTGAAGACGTGGGTCGTGGTACTTTCTCACATCGCCATTCAGAACTGTTCAACATGAAAGACGGCAGTATGTATGTACCGCTTGCCAACATGAGCCCTAACCAAGCACGTTTTGACACCTTTAACTCATTGTTGTCAGAAGAAGCGGTGTTGGCGTTTGAATACGGTTACGCAACGACGGTACCCAATGCCCTAGTGATTTGGGAAGCGCAGTTTGGTGACTTTGCCAATGGCGCACAAGTGGTC
>JALRKV010000134.1 GCA_023254735.1 Pseudomonadales bacterium
AATACTTCGACCGCCTCCGCCAACGATTGATGCTCGTGATGCGCTGTGATGTGGCGAAACTATCGGTGCAACTCGTGACATTGCAGATCTTTGAGTCAGCCCACCTGCAATCGAATGAATAGCTGTCACTTCGGTTCTCGGCCTCTCTCGCTTTTTTTGGGTTAGCTTTTTAGCGTTTCGTTTTGTTGCGCAGGGGCTGTCTAGCGCAAGCACTCGACAAAATCAGCGACGACGGCGCGCATGAGGCGAGTGTAGCCGTCCTCTCCGTCATCGATGTTGCGGCCTAGAATATCGACTTCGATCTGACGAAGTGGGGCCGTTTGCGCAAGCACCTGGGTCGCTGTGGCTATCAGTCCCGCATCGGCGTCGGGCTCGGTGAGCAAACAGCTTGGCCGTGAGACGCTGAGCGCCTCTCTCACCGCGGCCAGCTCTCGTATGCTCGGCGCGCGCTCGGGATCGACTAGCAGTGCAACGCTGTGCCGCAGGCCAAACTCGTGTTCAAAATACTGATAGGCATCATGATAGACCGCGAACCGGCCTCTGTCTTGTAAGCCCGATTGCTGGCCGGCGTTTCTAAGCGCTGCGAATTCTGCTGCAAACACGTTCCGATTCCCCGCCTGCTGGGATTTGAAGCGCGCAAGGCTGGCCACGTAGTGGTCTGCGTTTGCCGCGTCGAGTCTGCTAGCCGCATCGGCAACCGCCTCGCCGATTCGTTCGGCGTTTTCCGTGCTGAGCCAGAGATGAAGGTCTGCCCCGTGTTCGGAGGAATGCGCCTCCGACTCTGCGTCGTCTAATAAAATGCCATCGAGCTCGGAGGTCGTAAGCGTGCGAGGGTCCTCTGCAAAGAGCCCGCCGAGGGCGACTTCGAGGTCTTCACCTACCCAGATCAGCATGTCGGCGCGCGCGGCCTTAAGACGTGCCGACGGCGTCAGCGTGGTGTGATGCGGTGAGTCGCCGGCATTGATAAGCGCCACTGCCGAGCCGTGGCCTGCGAGTATGTCGTTTGCGATCAGCGCAAGCGGGCGGATGCTTGTAACGATTGCGAGGCCGTCCCCGCGAAGAAGGCTTGTTGTCTGCGCCTGAGTGACCGGAGAGAACACGCCGGTAGCCAATAATCCGCCGAGCGCGCTGAGACTGAGGAGGCGGGTAAAGTTCACGCCGAATTTTCGAAGCCGGAAGTCGGGTTTCATGGTGAGCCTCAGGAAGCGTTGGCAGCAGACATTAGATCAGGCCGGCTATCATACCGAATGCGCGCGCCAAGCCATAGCAATGCAGCGGGATCGGGACGACTTTGCAGCGCACAGTGTCGATTGCGACTATAATCGTCGCACGAGGCGTACGTACTTCAGTCATTGCGCGCGCGACCGCTAACCTTAACTTAGGTGATTAGTCCTCACAGGATCGAACATGGCTTCGGGCGCAGTATCGACAGCAAAAGAGACAAGCGACGCGCAGTGGCCGTTACTGAGCGCCGTGGATATCGGCAAGGTTTTTGGCGATCGCGTGGTACTCGAACACGTCAGCTTTTCGATCCAAGCGGGCCAAATAGTCACGCTTATTGGACCCAACGGCGCGGGCAAGACAACGCTTGTGCGAATTGCGCTTGGGCTGCTCGACGCAGACTCGGGCACGATTACGCGGCGCGAAGGCTTGAGGCTTGGCTATATGCCGCAGTCGCTGCATGTCGAGCCAACCTTGCCGCTTACGGTACAGCGCTTCTTAGCCCTCGCGCTGCGCGGTGCAAAAGGGTCGGCGGCAGGACGTGAAATAGCGGAGACCCTCGCGTCGTTGCAAATCCCCCATCTTAGCCAAAGTCAGCTCAATAGCCTGTCCGGCGGCGAACTGCAGCGAGTGCTACTCGCGCGCGCGTTACTGCGAAAGCCGCATCTACTCGTGCTCGACGAACCCGCACAGGGCGTCGATATTGCGGGTCAGGCGGAGCTTTACTCGTTAATCGATTCGATCGCCGAAACCCAAGGCTGCGGGGTGTTGATGATAAGCCATGACCTGCACTTGGTGATGTCCTCAACCGACGAGGTGATCTGTTTGAATCATCACGTCTGCTGCCACGGCAAGCCCGAAGCGGTAAGCAACGACCCTGCCTATTTGTCGCTTTTCGGCGCGGGCGTCACCGATAGCCTCGCGGTTTATACGCACCACCATACCCACGAGCACGACATTCACGGCAATGTCATCGGCGAAGACGAGTGCAACCATCAATGAGCGATTTTCTGTCACTTCTCACCACAGACTTTATCCTCTACGCCCTCGCAGCCGGCCTTTCGTTGGCGCTCGTTGCCGGTCCACTGGGTTCGTTTATCGTCTGGCGCCGCATGGCTTATTTTGGCGACACGCTTGCACACTCTGCCCTATTGGGTATTGCGATTGGTTTGCTGACGAATGCGAATCCTCAGCTGAGTATTATACTTAGCTGTCTCTTTTTCGCTTTTATATTGACCGTTCTAGATCGCTCACCCAAAGTCTCAACCGACACGCTTTTGGGTATTCTCGCGCACAGTAGTCTTGCTTTAGGGATTGTCGTTCTTGCTCTCGCTGATTCGGTGAGAGTCAATTTAGAAGCCTATTTATTTGGTGCTTTGCTCACGATAAGCGCTTCTGACCTCGCGTGGATTATTGCCGTCACAATCGGCGTCGGCGCTATTTTGCTTAAGTTTTGGAATGAATTTGTAGCAATTACTGTGCATGCGGATATTGCAGAAGTCGAAGG
>JALRKV010000142.1 GCA_023254735.1 Pseudomonadales bacterium
CCTTGGCTTTGCCGCGTGGTTTCGCCGGTTTCGTCCGTCCACGCAGTGGGCTGGCGTTGAAGCACGGAATCTCGGTGGTGAACAGCCCGGGTCTCATCGATTGCGCGTACCGCGGCGAGATCAAGGTGGTGTTGCTCAACACCGACCCGACCCACGACTACCACGTTCGTCGCGGTGATCGCATCGCCCAGTTGGTGGTTCAGGCTGTCATGGAAGTCGTGTGGAACGAGGTGCGGTCGTTGGAGGGCGACGATCGCGGGGGCGGGTTCGGTCGCCGCGGCGGTGGCTGGTGGGATACTGACTTTCCAGATTCTGATGAGAATTTTCTTCGGGGTGTGCAGCGCTACACTAACGTCGACACCAATCCTCGCAATTACACGTTTGTTGAGTTAACGGATCCGCGTCTGTTCGAGAATATTTTTCTCTACATGAACTGGAAACGTGTTCCCATCGGGTATCCGATGAGTGGTCCTAATTTTACAGCTCCCGAGGTAGAGGCGCTGCGCGAATTTATGCTTCGAGGCGGTTTCGTTTTAGTCGACGACTTTTGGGGGCAGCCACACCTCGATGATATGTTTGTCGAGATCCGGAAAATATTCCCTGAGCGCGAGATTACTCGGCTTGAGTCGGATCACGAGGTCTTCCATATTTTTTTCGACATCGATGAAGTCGCTCAGGTGCCAGGAAGGATGGTGACGTGGGATTACGGTGGTTTTCTTAATAAAGATGACCCTCAGTATCCGCCAGCAGTCTATGCTGTTCTGGATGACGACGGCAGAGTGATGCTCGCGGCCAATTACAATACTGATCTCGGCGATGGTTGGGAACACACGTTCTATGCGGGCTATCCAACACAGTCGACTAACGATGCCTATAAGATAGGAATAAATTATTTGATCTATGCGTTTAGCCATTAATCCTTATTTCGCACAGCGGCTAAAAAACACGAGCAGAATTTAAAACGGGACTCGACAATGACAGATTTAAATCAACAGGAAGGGGCAGAGATGGAGAGTAGTGAGTCTATTGAGGCGAGCGCCTCAACGGTTGAAATAGCAGCAGTGACAGAGAGCACTTCACTTGATACCCCTGATGATTTGGCGCTAGTCAAACGAATGCAGCAGGGCCACCAGCAAATCGTCGACGAGATTCGAAAGGTTATTGTCGGCCAGGAAGCGGTTGTTGACGAGCTTCTCATTGCGCTTTTCTCGGGCGGGCATTGTCTTGTAACCGGCGTTCCGGGTCTTGCGAAGACGCTTTTGATTAAAACTGTCGCAGATATTTTGCAGGTAAACTTTAGTCGTATTCAGTTTACCCCTGACCTGATGCCGGCCGATGTTGTCGGTGCTGAGATAGTCGAAGAGAAAGACGGCAAGCGTGGGCTCAATTTCGTTAAAGGCCCGATCTTCACAAATATTCTTTTGGCGGATGAGATTAACCGAACACCGCCTAAAACTCAGTCCTCGCTACTCGAAGCAATGGAAGAGCGGCAAGTGACTGCGGCGGGGGTTACCTACCCGATGGCGAAACCGTTCTTCGTACTTGCCACACAGAATCCGATCGAGCTTGAGGGTACTTACCCTCTGCCCGAGGCGCAGCTCGACCGCTTTATGTTTAAAATCGAGCTAAAGTATCTCTCCGAGGCAGATGAAGTGGCCGTTGTCGCCAACACAACGCAGACCCGAGACACCGCGCTCGCACATCCGCTGAGCGGCGAAGATATTCTTGAGTTTCAACGCATAGCCCGTCAGGTGCCCGCCGCCGAGGCGGTGATTCAGTACGCGGTGAGGCTTGTGCACGCTTCACGCCCCCAGTCTGAGGTGGCACCTCAGTTCATCAAGGATTGGGTAAGTTGGGGCGCGGGTATTCGCGCCTCGCAGAATCTTGTTCTTGCAGGCAAGGTGCGTGCGCTACTGCATGGTCGCTACAACGTTTCTTTCGGTGATATCCGCGCGTTGGCACCGTCGGTGCTCAGACACCGTGTATTGCTCAATTTTCACGCTGAGGCAGAGCGCATCACTACCGACACCGTGATCGCGCGCTTGCTCGAAGAAGTGCCGGAGCCGAGCTCTGGGCTGTAGATTTTTGTGTTTTGCGCCGCCCTTGAATTTCACCGCTGCATCAATCGAGCATGAGTAAAACCTGAAGCCTATGCCAACAAAAACAGATACCGAGGCCTCGAAACCCCGGGTGCCCTCTGAGGGTGCTGCGAATTTTTTGGACCCGAGCATACTCGCCGGAATCGATAATCTAGAACTGCGCGCGCGCGTGGCTGTCGAGGGTTTTTTGTCGGGCCTGCATCGCAGCCCGCACCGTGGTTTCAGCGTCGAATTCAATGACTATCGTCACTATCAACGCGGCGATGATCTGCGTCATGTGGACTGGAAGCTCTACGCCCGCAGCGACAAGCTCTACATCAAACAATACGAGGACGAAACAAACACTCGCTGTATGATTGCACTCGATACCAGTGCATCGATGACTTACACCTCGGGCGGTATGAATAAACTCGACTACGGTATAAGCGTCGCGTCAGCGCTTGCGTATTTTATAATGCGCCAGCGCGATGCGGTGGGTCTCATTACCTTCGATGACAAGCTGCGAGAATTTTTGCCAGCGCGCTGCCGACAACCCCATCTAATGCACTTGCTGCGGCTTCTCGCACAGGTGTCGCCGGGCGATCAAACTAACGCGGCAAGCCCCCTTAGCGACCTTGCGGCGACGCTTACAAAAAAGAGTCTTGTGCTGCTTATTTCCGACCTGCTCCAGGGCGAGGAGGAAACTATCGCGACGCTGCGCAATCTTCGCGCGATGGGTCACGATGTGATTGTTCTCCACGTAATGGATGACGCAGAGCTTAACTTCACCTTCGACGAATCATCGGAATTCATCGACAGTGAAACGCGCGAAGCCTTTATCACGACCCCCGCTTCTGTGCGTGCAGCCTACCTCGAGAATGTGAGGGCGTACTTAGCCGAATGTAAAAAACAGTGTCAGCGAGCGGGGGTAGACTATTGCCTTCTTAATACGGCTGAGCCAATTGACGCTGCGCTGTCGGCCTATTTGAGCAAGCGGGCGAGGGGATTCTAGATGGTGTTTTTAGCGCCTCTTCTTTTATTCGGTCTGCTGGCTGCATTAATCCCGATTGCCATTCATTTGATTCGGCGCGAGCGACCACCAAAAGTGGTTTTTGGCTCGATTCGATTCCTTAAAAACACACCGAAGAAGCTCATTCTATTTCAGCATATACAGCAGTGGGTACTGCTATTACTGCGTGCGCTACTTATCAGCCTTTTAGTTTTCGCTTTCGCAAGACCCTTGCTCAATCAGTCGCTTGCCAAATTACTGGAAGCCGATCCTCAGTCTTCTGTTCTGGTGGTCGACTCGACACTAAGTATGCGCTACCCCGGCGTATTCGATGAGGCAATGGACGCAGCGCGTGAGTTTTTAGAGCGCCTAGGGCCGGGAGATGAGGCTGCAATAGTCGTCCTCAATGAGCGCGCCACGGTACTGATTGACTTTACTGATGAGCGCGCCGCCTTGAGGCGAGCGCTTGACACGTTGACGGAGCCTAGCTTCGGCTCCACAAATTTGCGATCAGGCTTGGTGCTCGCCGACGAGATGCTCGCCGCAGCCTCGTTCGAAAATCGTTCGATCACGTTGATTTCTGATTTCCAAATTACGGCAGCAGATGACCTAGACGGCGGCTGGAAATTGGCGCGAGGTGTTGCTTTTACTCCTGTCGATGTGGGCGTTGAGGCCACGCAGAATATCACAGTCGTAGACGTTCGAGTTCCCTCGACGCTTCTGGAAGGAATGCAGCCGACCCCTGTTCTGGCGCGCATACGCTCGACGGGCACATTGCCGATCGAACGTACCCAGGCGACGCTGCTTGTTGAGGGGGAAATCGTCGAAAGGGTGGAAGTTGAGCTTACGGACGTGTCTGAGAAAGTCGTCGAGTTTGCTTATGCGCTCACGGGAATCGGTGAGCAGGGGATCGAGATTCGCGTGCAGGGTGATGATTTTGTCGATGATAACTCTCGCTTTGCAGCAGTAACCATCGAGCCGAAAGTTAATGTACTAGTCGTTAACGGCGAGGCATCGTCGGACTGGTTCGATGACGAAGCCCATTGGTTCGAGTTGGCGAGTGGCGGAGGGGTCGCAGGTCCTTTTTCGGTGACTAGCACAGTGCCAAATCGGTTGACGTCTGAGCTAATTCAAGACGCGGAGGTCGTGGTGCTGCTTAATGTAGGCGAATTAGGCCTTCAGCAAACGCGAGAACTAGCTGATTTTGTGCGCTCAGGCGGCGGCCTGTTGGTTGCGCCAGGTGATCAAGCGGCTGTCTCTGGGGACGCGTTAGATTCACTCCTGCCTGGTCGTCTTGTGGGCAGTCAGCGGTTACGCACTGGTGATTATCGAGTCATTGCCGATTTCGATCGTCGCCATCCTCTGTTCACTGGCCTGCCCGTGGAATGGTCGACGCGGTTCCAGCGTGTGTGGACGCTTACGCCGAAAGAGGATGCTGCGACGCTAATGCGTTTCGATGATGCGACACCTGCGCTGCTCGAAGCACGGGTTGGAGAGGGGCGCGTGTTGCTCACCGCAATGCCGCTAGATTCAGAATGGGGTGATTTCCCGCTGCAGCCACTCTATCTCCCCTTCGTGCATGAAACGCTCGACTATTTAGCTGCGCGTCCGAGCGAACCGAGTCGCTATCTTATTGGCGACTCAGAGGTAGCTGATTTTAGAGAGGTAGGTCTGTCCCGCTTAGCTCGCGAGGTGCAAGCGCAGCGAGGGGATAGGGCGCAGTCGAGGTTGGTTGCCATTAATGCGGATATCAACGAATCCGCGTTAGCGAAGGTGCCAGTCGAGTCGGTTTTTGACGCGATTATCAATCCTGAAAACGCAAGTCTTGCTCCGCGCGAGGTGCGCACCGCCCAGCGTATGATCGAATTAGAGGGTCCGCAGCGACTTTGGTGGTGGATACTCAGCCTAGTTTTACTACTGCTGCTTGCCGAGACGTTGATTTCAAATAGGACTTACCGATAGGGCTGCTCGGCGCGTATCGATGCAGTGTTACGATCGAGCGCGCAGCCAATCGGCGATTCATCAAACGGCGAATCGCCGCAAAAAAACGGCGACCTAACATTGGTCGCCGTTTTTTATTGTGTAATTATTTCAGCTTAGCTTGTGGCGAGTGTTGCCTCAAGTGGTTGATGCTTCGGTTTCATTCGCAGCATTTTACGCAAGGCATCTGGGAGAGCGAGCATCGCGGGTGTCACGATTAGCGTGAGAATCGTTGCAAACGACAGCCCGAATACGATTGCCGACGCGAGGCTTACCCACTGAGAGGTAATTGGTCCTCCGACTTCGATCTCAGCATTGATGAGATCGACAGAGACGTGCATCGCCAGTGGCAGTAGACCAAAGCCGGTGGTGAAGGTCGTGAGGAAAACCGGACGCAGGCGCTGAACACCCGTCTGCACGATTATCTCTTCGAGTGTCCAATCGGCATGCTTCGCTTTGAGGTAGTTAAACGTATCGATCAGTACAATATTATTGTTCACGATAATTCCCGAGAGCGCCACAATACCTATGCCGGTGAGAATCACACTAAAGGTCTGACCCGTAGTGAGGAGCCCCAGCAAAACCCCCGCAGTGGACAGCAATACTGATGATAGAATGATCAGCGATTGATAATAGCTGTTGAATTGCGTTACCAGCAGAATCGCCATGAGGGCCATTGCGAGGCTAAAGGCTTTACCCAAGAACGCAGCCGAATTGGCCTGCTCTTCGTTAGCACCGCGGAAGACGGCCGTGACGCCTCGCTGCGGCGGATTCTCTTCGAGCCAAGCATCAATCTCAATTAATTTGTTGCTAGCCACGACGCCCGGTGCGGGATTTGCGCGAACATATACAACGCGAGCGCCGTCGACGCGCTGGATGCTGCTCACCGCAGGCTTTGCAACTCGGGTGATAAAGCTACTAATCGGGACAGGCCCGTTAGCTGTTGCGATACGAATCGTATCCATCTGCTCGATGCCGCGGTATTCGGCCGGGTAGCGGATGCGAATGTCGACTTCCTCTTCGCTGTCGTTAGGGCGGTAGTCGCCCATGAAAACGCCGTTTGTCATGAGCTGAATTGCTGTGCCGATTTCTGCCATGCTCGCGCCCATCATTGCCGCGCGTGCGCGATCGACTTCGATTTCCCATTCGATGCCGGGTACCGGCGCTGTGTCATCGATATCGATAAGTCCTGTCATCTCGTTCTCCATAAAACTGCGAATCCGGGCAGCTTCGGCGAAGAGAGGCTCGAGTTCGTCGCCTGACAACTCTATCTGGATTTCCTTGCCCACCGGAGGTCCCTGCTCGAGTGAGACAACCTCGGCGCGCGCGCCGGGAAGATTGGCGATGGCTTGTCTATAGCGGTTTTCGACTTCGAATCCGTCGAGGTCGCGCTCGCGGCGGTCTACCATCTCTACAAAGATATAGCCGATGAGATCAGGCGCTGTCTGCTGATCACCGCCGAGCTGCTGGCCTGTGCCAGACTGCATGACAATGCCCTTGAAGTAGCCAACCTCATAGATGCGTTCCTGTACGCTGAGCATGATGTCACGCAGTTCTGCAGGCGAGTAGTTGCCCCGTGCGAACACTTGAATTTGTGTTTGACTGGGCTCGACGGCGGTAAAGAATTCGACGCCCTTACCGTAGCGGCCATACGCCCACACGATGGTGACGAGTGTGACGATGCTGAGAAGGAAAACTGTGATCGGGAGTTTGACAGCAATTTGCAGAGACTTCTCGTACACGCGGGTGATTCCCGTCGCAACGACGCGGCCGTCCTCTTTGCCGCGTGTGGCAAACGCTTCAGCCGCAGCTGACCCTTGGCCAATCAGCGCACCTATCGTCGGCGCGAAGAGGAGCGCGTAAAACAGCGACCCAATTAACACGGCGAATACAGTGATCGGCAGGTAGCTCATGAACTGTCCAGAGACTCCGGGCCAAAACATGATCGGCAGGAATGCGGCGAGTGTTGTCGCAGTCGATGCCATGATCGGCCAGAACATGCGATCGACAGCAGCCTTATACGCATCGAGGCTGTTTAAGCCTTCGGCCATTTTTCTGTCGGCGTATTCGACCATAACGATCGCGCCATCGATGAGCATGCCGAGTCCGAGGAGCAGGCCAAAGATCACCATGAAATTATAGGTGAAGCCTAGAAGGCTTATGATAATAAAGGCGAAGAAGAAGGAGAACGGAACTGCGAGCGTGACGATAAGACCCGAGCGGACGCCGACCGACGCAATAACGACGATGAGTACGAGAACCATCGCAGTCGCCATGTTGCCTTGAAGTCCGAGGTTTTGCTCTAGCACAAGCGGCGCGGTGTTATTGATATAAGAAAGCGTAACTGAAGGCGGAAGAGTAGGGCGGATGCGCTCGACTACTGCGTCTATCTGTTCCATCGACTCGACAAGGTTCGCCCCTTTGCGCTTATTCACGTTAAGAGAAATTGACGCTGAGCCGTTTGAATAGGAGTAGCGCGTTGCATCTTTAAACGTGCGTCGCACCTCCGCGATGTCGGCCACTGTGAGTACGCCAAGGTCGGTTGACGCGAGGGGGAGGGTGAATAGGTCCTCGGCGTTCTCAATAAGGCCTGGGACTTTAACCGAGAAACTGCCCTGACCAGTATCAACTTGTCCGGCCGGAATTAGCCGGTTATTGCTCATCACCGAGTTCACGATCGCGCTATTCGGAATTCCGTAGGTCTCGAGTTTTCCCGGATCAATCTCGGCTTCGAGCAGCTCTTCGCGATTACCCACCATCACCGCTTCGAGGATTGGCGGCAATATCTCGATCTCACGCTGCAGCTGCTCAGCGACGCGCAGCAACACGCGCTCCGGCACACCCTCGCCACCGATAGCGATCTGAACGACAGGCAAACCCGCCGCGGAAACCTCTTGCATGATTGGCTCTTCGGTGTTGGCTGGGAACCTTGCTTTTGCCCTATTGACCGCCTCGCGGACGTCGCTCAGGGCTGTCTTGGATTCGAACGAGATATCGAATTCGGTGATTATCGTCGCGGCGTTTTCGCTCGAAAATGAGCTAATCTGAGTGATACCGTCGAGTGATTTAAGCTCGACCTCGGTGGGTTTCGCGAGCAGGCGCTCCGCGTCCTCGGGAGAGATTCCCTCGTGAATAATCGTCGTGATGATAATCGGGACTTCGACATCGGGGTTCAGCTCGACCGGAATCGAGAGATACGAGCCGAAGCCGGTTAGCATGACCGCTACGAAGATGCTCAGCGTTGTGCGCGAGCGCGATACAGCTGTGTCGATATAATTTTTCATCTAGTCCGTCCAGAGTTCAGTGCTGAGGCGTTGGTGCTCTCTAGTTATGTCTCGCCAGTGTGGCTGAGCCGGGGCGATGCGGTTGCCCTTGCTAAAATACAGTTGTGCTGTCGACACGCTGGCCTGGGAAAACAATCTCTTGGCCAATCGTGACGAGAGTGGCGTTGCCGCTCAGCCCGGTCACCCACACGCCGGGATTCAGCTGATTGCTGCTGTCGCCAATAATTGTGACGCGCTGGAACTGCACCACGTTGTTGCGATCGAGAATCTTAACGCCAATTTCACCGGAATCGTCGAGAGTGAGGGCTGACGAGGGAATTTGGTGAGCACGCAGATCTCGTGCATCGACCAAGAGTTCGGCCGTAATGCCCTCACGAATGTCGGCGTTGCTGTTATCGACTTGGACCTCAATGCGATAGCTACGCGAGCTTGTGTCAGCGGCGCGGGCGAGGTAAGTGACGTGGCCAGTCACCCGCATGCCGGTGCCGAGCTCTGCTTCGACCTGTGAGCCAACGGCGAGCGCAGTAATGTTTTGCTCGGGCACTAATCCGACTAAGAGCATAGGACTATCGTCTAACACAGAGGCGCACACAGTGCCGACGCTGAGAAGGTCGCCCAATTCAACCGTGCGGGTTTCCACTACCCCATCAAACGGCGCGAGAATCTTAGTCCGAGAGAGAGCGAGTTCGGCTCTGTTCACTGCGGCCTCGGCGGCGGCGACAGCCGCTTTCTGCTGTGCCACGATTACATCCGATTGCAGGCCGCGCTTTTGCAAGTCTAGTGAGGCGTTGTATTCGAACTGCGCCTGCTCGAGGCGGCTCAGAGACTCGCTTAGGTTAGCATCTCGGGCATCGATGGCGAGTTCGCAGAGGACATCGCCCTGAGAGACGCGCGCGCCACGCGCAACCGGTTCACTAATTAACTTGCCAGACTCCTCAGCTCTTACCATCACATGCCGAAAAGCCTGTGTACGCCCGCGTATTCGAATCTGCTGAGTATAGTCTTGCTCGTTCACAGTCAGCGTACGCACGAGAGGTGTTTCGATACTTTCGCCGACATTGCTGCCCTCGGGGGCAGCGCTCACGACAACCCCAGCCCCTGCTTCACTGGCAGTGCTGACCTGTTCGCGAGGGATAATCATCCATGCGACAACAGCGAGAAAAATTACGATTGCTACTAGTTGCTGCTTTTTCAAACCAGCCTCCGATTGCTAGATTGTTGATCTTGTCATCTCGCCGCAGGCATACCGGTTGAAAAGTTTACAGTGACGACTTAACAACCTATTACGACTCGCTTTAAAAGCTAGATGAACTCCTTGATAGAACACAGAACGAGGACGTGAGCTGCTACGCAGTATCACATGATTTAGGCCAAGGTTGGGACGGCTCATCTTGGAGAAGTGTTACGTATTGTAACCCTATCCAGTGGCAATGCAACGCTTTAAAGCAACCAGATTCAGGGGAATGTGGCTCGGCAAATCGTGTCTGGCATGCTAATTTCGTCTGAGTAATTTCACAGCGGCGACGCCTGCTCACTATAAAACGGGTTACGAGGTTAGTAAGAATGAAAAATCTTAAGGGTAAAGTAGCAATTGTTACAGGCTCGAGCAGTGGCGTTGGCGCTGCAACCGCACGGCTGTTTGCCAGCCTCGGCTGCCACGTCGTAATCAATTACAACGCCAATTCGGCGGGGGCTGAACAGGTAATGCAAGACTGCGAAGCACTTGGTGTCGAAACGTTATGCTTCGGTGGCAGCGTGGCGAATGACAGCGACTGCGAAGCGATGGTGAGGGCCGCGATGGAAAAATGGGGGCGCGTTGATATTCTAGTCAACAACGCGGGCACCACTAAATTTGTCGACCACAACAAGCTTGATGGTCTTGATGCCGAGGATTTTCAACGCATTTACAGCGTGAATGTCATTGGTTGCTATCAGATGACGCGCGCCGTTCGCGCGGCTATGGAGGCGAATGACGAAGGGGGAGCAATCGTTAATATTGCCTCGACAGCCGCGATAACCGGTATCGGCAGTAGCATTGCCTACGCGGCGTCAAAGGGCGCGATGGTAACGATGACGCTCTCGCTCGCTCGTGTGCTGGGTCCCAAAATACGGATGAATGCAGTATGCCCGGGCTTTATCGAGGGCGATTGGCTGCGCGAAGGGCTCGGCGATAAGCAGTACGAAGCGGTGAGAGACGCCAACAGACGCGACGCGCCTTTGGGCGTGACGGCGTGCCCGGACACCGTCGCCGAGGCGATATTGCACTTCGTGACGGGTCCACAGGTCGTTACGGGTGAAACGCTTATCGTAGATGGCGGGCGGCATCTCATGTCTACGCCGTTGGGTCGACGCTAAATAGCTAGCCTCGCTCGATTCCTCGCCGCTCCACGTTAACTGGCAACAGGCCGCTTCTGTAATTTACGCTGAAGCGTGCGGCGATGCATTTTAAGCTGACGTGCGGTCTCCGAGACGTTGCCGTCGTTTTCGGCCAACACTTTCTGAATATGTTCCCATTCGAGCCGTCTGACCGACATGGGCTCGAGAATTGATTCAGCTTTCTCCACTTGCGAGGGCGACGCCTCATGCCCCTCTGCGAGTAGGGCATTGAGGATATCGCCGGTATCTGCGGGTTTGGCGAGGTAATCATCGGCACCCAATTTAATCGCCTCGACCGCCGTCGCGATGCTGGCATAGCCCGTCAGCATGAGAATACGCATCTCGGGGTTGGCCTTGCGCAGGGGCTGGATAAGCGACAGCGAGGTATGCCCGCCCAGATTAAGATCGAGAATCGCGTAGTCGAATTTAACCTCTGCCATCGCATGGACTGCGGCCTCTGCACTCAGCGTGTGGTCAACAGCATAGCCTCGCAGGTCGAGAGCTCGCGTGATCGCCCTTGCGAACACCTCGTCATCTTCGACGAGTAAGAGGGTAGGCTTCATAATTCTGGCCTTGAGCTTGGTGAATCAGCTAACGACCTGCGCTCTATCGGCAACAGGATGCGAGTACGTGCCCCACCGCTGATATTTCTCATTTCGATTGTGCCGCCCAGTCGCTGAATAGAGGCGTTGGCAAGATAGATTCCGAGCCCCATGCCTTTGTTTCTCATGGAGATAAAAGGCTCGCCGAGATTCTCCATGACTTCGTCGGGAATCCCTGGGCCATCGTCGGTGATAATGAGTTCGATCATTTCTGGGTCGCGCTGGATTGCTGAGTTTGCGCCGATGATTCTTGCGCTCACACAAACCTCGCTGCGTGCCGCTTTGATGCCGTTCTCAATAATATTGATTACGGCGTGTTTTATGCTCGGATCTGAAGACAGTTCTTTATTATAAGTTTTTTGTACTTCAAACCTAATGTTTGACGTCGGATGAATATTGGTCAAATACTCGCGTATATCGTCGACGAAATCTGTGATTAAACTGTTGCGCGGGGCGCCGCCATCCTCTTTGTGATAATACCGGGTAAGCTGAGTTAGCGAGTTGCGACAGCGGGTAACCTGCTGTCGTAAAACACTGATATCCTCTTTCACTTCGGGAGCCGCAAGATTCTCCGTCGCGATTTCGTCGAGTTCGCCGAGCAGAACTGCCATTGTCGAAAGGGGCGTGCCTAAGGCGTGCGCGGTGCCTGCTGCAAGTGTGCCTATGGCGACTAGTTGTTCGCTGCGCAGCGCTTCCTCTCGAGCGTGAGCGAGGTTTATCTCGCGTACTCTAATCCCTTCGGCCATACGCGTAACAAACGCAGTGATAAGCGCGGCGCTGACCACAAAAATCACCCACATGCCAACCAGATGTAGCTGGAAGGTCATCTCCTGGCCCTCAGCGCCCATCGTCATTTGTTGACCCGAGCTGAGGTCTAGCAAGAGAAAAAATGTATAGATCGCGATACTACCCGCCGCAAAACTCAGGACCATAAAGCGTGGGAGAATTGTGGCGCTCACCGCAAGCAGCACTAGCAAGTAGGAGATGAGTGGGTTGCTAATGCCTCCCGTTTGGCTCAACAGCAAAACGAGAAGGAGGACATCCGCAAGCAAGTGGCTTAGCAGTTCTAGCGCAAGTATGGGACCTGAGGAGCGGAGTCTCCAAAATCCGATGAGTAGACTTGCGATGACACCGAGCACTAGCCCTAGCACAACGCCCAGGGGTACCTCGATGCTGCTGAAAGGAAGCAAAATTGCGAGACCTAGCAAGCCAATGACTGTGACGAAGGCGCGCAGCTGCAGCAGACGCTGAAGCGCAACGCGATTCGGCGAGGCGCTTTCTTCAAGCGGAGCCATGAGCGCGCGAAGACTGAACTGCGGCTTGTGTATCGCTACCATAATTTTCATCCTTCGCGAGAGGTTAGGTAATAGGACGCGCGGCGTATTTATTCTAGCCTAACTTAGGCTTAGGGTTTAGCGGCTTCGATCCTAGGCAATTCTGCCCTCGCACGCTATATTCACTTCCAAAGCTAACCCGTGCCCCGACCCAGCCGCAGAAATCGATAGCCTTATGACCCAAGACCCCTCTCAGGCCTCTGTTAGCCGCCACTTTTTGCTGCGTCGCGGTCCTTCGAGTTACTACGGGGTGGAAACCCGGGCGCTCGATGAGGCGAAACGTAAAGTGATAGATGCGTTAGTAGAAGGAACTGAACCCGCTGATAGAAAGTATCATTATGGTCTCTTCACCGACGACACGCAGTCACTGGCTGAGGCCCAGGCAGCGTTTAGTAAGAGGCTGATCGCGCGCGTGTCGGCAAACCTGACTCAAGACTGCGGGTTGGTCGGGGGAACCTGGTATCGCCTCGGCGTCCAAGGCGCTAGTTTCGTAACCTTGGATGCGTCATCGATTCAAGCGGTTTTGCCGCCTCGCGCCGAAACGGCAACCCAGCCCTCGCTCGAACTCGTCTTCGTCGATGTGGTGAATAAGCCATCGACTGACGATGAGAGCCTCAGCGAGAGTTTCGACTGTCTCTTGATCGAGGGCAGTTACCGCAGCATCGATCAGCTGGGGTTTCTCTCGCGTGCGCGTCGGCTGTTGAAACCGGGAGGGTCGCTGGTTTTCTTCTCTGAATTTTTACTCGATGACAGTGCCGTCGAACATTCTCCCTTGCCGAATTGGAGCTCGTTGCTTCAGCTCGCAGAGAGGCTTAACTTCTCTGCTGCGGCTGAAGACCATACTCTGAGCGCGCTGCGCTCTATTGATGCATTCGGCAAGCTGGCGCAGGAGAAGCAGTTGCCGAGCGACATCGACAATATTGGGAGGGTGTTGGCCGAGTTCGACACTGCGGCACATCAGCTGTCCTCTGGCAAACGCGCGTTCAAACTCGTCTCCTTAGTCAAAAGACAGGTTTCCGCTGAGGTCGACAGCGAATATGCCTCGGCAGAATACGGCGATCGATCGAGCTTTCAGCCGGCAGCAATCGCGGCGCTTTTCGAAAGTAGCTTTGGACATGCCTTCGATGCTGAACTGTGGCACTGGAAATACGACCTTGGGGCAGGGCGCTGCGTTGTCGCTCGAGCGAGCGCGGACGGTGATATCGTCGCGCATTACGGCGGTGCGCCGCGTGATATCCAATACTTTGGCAGGGAGGCGCTCGCCATTCAGCCCTGCGATGTAATGGTAATGCCAGAGGAACGCACGCGATACGGCCGCGGTAGTCTCTTCTTTAAAGTTGCCGCTACCTTTCTCGAGCGCGAAATAGGGAATACTGTTGACCATCTTCTAGGTTTTGGATTTCCTAACAAGAAAACAATGCGGCTCGCCATTCGGCTCGGCCTCTATGAGAAAACCGATGACTTTGTCGAGCTTAGGCTGCCAGTATCGACTACAGAATCAACGGCTCAAGAGCGAGGGTGGACGGTTGCGCAGTTCGATGCCAAGGATCTATCGCAGCGCGATGAAGTGGATGCGTTATGGAAGGCGATGCAAGCAGATTTTCGAGACGGTATCATCGGCGTTCGCGATTGGCACTACGTGAGCTACCGCTATCTTCAGCACCCGCACAGCGCTCGCTATGTGTTTCATTGGCTGCGCGATTCGACGAACAAAGCAATGGCGCTGATCGTGATTAAGCGCGGCGAAGACGCCTGGCTTGTGATGGATATTATTGCGCCGCTCGTGGCGGTTCCACCTGCGCTCGCTGCGCTAGGAGCTGTGCTGTGCTCGGATCTAGATGCTGCGACTCAATCCCCCCGTGAGATTGCTCTGTGGCTCACCAAGGGCTGGGTAGAGACGCTCGCTATTCCGAATGCCCAGATTCGTGATTTGGGTATCGAGATTCCTTGTAATAGTTGGAACCCTGGGCCGCCTGCAGAGTTGCTCTACGGCAAATGGTGGCTGACCGCGGGGGATATGGATTTTCAGTAGCGACGCCGCAGCGCGAAGTGACTGATAGTTTTCAGAGTAAAAACGGCCGCAGAGACGGCGAGGAGAACCGGATGAACAAATATGATCAAGGCCTGGACAAAAATGCAGCGAATTTCGCGCCGTTAACCCCACTTAATTTTATCGAGCGCGCCGCGAGTGTTTACCCAGATCAGGCCTCTATCATTCATGGGGATACTCGCTATACCTGGGCACAAACCTATTCGCGTGCCTGTTTGCTGGCCTCGGCGCTAGATCGAATGGGCATAGGCGAGGGCGACACGGTTGCCTTTATGGGTGCAAATACTCCGGAGACTTTCGAGGCGCATTTTGGGGTGCCAATGATCGGTGCTGTGCTCAATGCACTTAACGTGAGGCTCGACGCAAAAGCGATTGCTTTTATCCTAGAGCATGCCGAGGTGCGTGTGCTTTTTACCGACCGCGAATACAGTGCAACGATCAAGGCAGCGCTCGCATTGCTGACCGATAAGCCTCGCGTGATTGATATTGATGATCCGTATTTTGAAGGTGGTGAGCTGCTAGGCGAGACAAATTACGAAGCGTTGCTTCGCACGGGCGACCCCGATTACCGGTGCTTCCAAGTAAAAGATGAATGGCAGGCGATCTCGCTCAATTACACCTCAGGCACAACGGGAGACCCGAAAGGGGTTGTATTCCACCATCGTGGTGCCTACTTAAATGCACTCTCGAACGCGATGTGCTGGAACATGACCGCGCAGCCCGTTTATTTGTGGACTCTGCCGATGTTTCACTGCAACGGATGGTGTTTTCCATGGACGCTCGCAGCCGTAGCGGGAACCAGCGTGTGCCTGCGCCACGTTCGCGCAGATGCCATCTTCGATTTAATTAGGCGCCATAGCGTCACGCATTTCTGCGGTGCCCCAGTTGTGCTCAATACGATGCTAAATGCTGATTCCAAAATGCATGAGGGCCTACCGTCTGGGATCAATGCAATGACGGCGGGAGCAGCACCTCCGGCGGCGGTGATCGCCGGGATGGAAAAACTTGGGTTTAGTGTCACCCACGTCTATGGTCTCACCGAAACCTATGGCCCCTGCGTCGTCAGTGCGCCGCAGGCAAATTGGGCGGACATGGATATCGACGCGCGCGCCGAACTTATGGCTCGCCAGGGCGTGCGCGCACCCCTGCAGGACGAGCTAATGGTGGCTGATCCGGAAACGCTCGTCCCCGTCCCGAAGGATGGGATGACTATGGGTGAAATATTCATGCGCGGCAATTTGGTGATGAAGGGGTATCTTAAGAATCCCAAAACAACCGAGGCCTCGTTTGCCGGCGGATGGTTTCACTCGGGAGATTTGGCCGTTTGGCACGAAGACGGCTATGTGCAAATTAAGGATCGATCGAAAGACATTATTATTTCAGGCGGTGAGAATATTTCCTCCCTCGAAGTTGAGTCGGTTCTCTTTCGCCATCCAAAAATACTTGAGGCCGCGGTGGTGGCGGCAAGTGATGAGAAGTGGGGTGAGGTGCCCTGTGCCTTTGTCGCGCTCAAAGACGGACAAGAAATGACGGCGCAAGAACTCGTTGCCTATTGCCGCGAGGAGCTCGCGGCATTCAAGATTCCGAAAAAGGTCGATTTTGGCCCAATTGAGAAAACGTCGACGGGTAAGGTGCAAAAATATCTTTTGCGCGAACGCGCTGAGCGCATTCCTCTGGTTCCGAAGGCCTAGTCTCGATAGTGGCGCTTGATGTCTCCGACTTGGGCGCCCTCGGCAATTTTTAGCGTCACCTTGTGATATAGCCGAATGTCGCCTTTGACTTCGGCGTCACTGTCGATGACCAGCTCGGGTGGCCTGTTGGTCCAGTTGAACCAGCGTGTCCAGGAGCGGCGACGACCCTGAAAAATCACGTCGCCCTCAACCACGCTGCCCTTGGCAATGAGGACATCGCCATTGGTCGTGATAACGCTGTCGCCCACGTGAGTATTGTTGAGTGAAATCTTGCCGTTAACCGTTTCTACGCTGCCGCCAACGTTGCTGCCGCTACCAATGCGAATTCCCCCATTGGTTGTTTCGAGCGAACGTCGGACAGTAACGTTCCCGTCTACTCGAATGCCGCCGTTGACGGTTTCTGCACTGTCGATCGCTGCGCCATCCTCTATTTCTATGCCACCGTTGACGGTTTCGACAACCGTCGCCCGGGCGTTTCGTCCGATGTCTATGCCGCCGTTCACTGACGAGACCTCGCCGACCTGTTCGTTTGCCGAGACTCGGATGCCTCCGTTCACTTTGCTGATCTTGCTAATATTTCTTAACTCCTCGGCATGGCTGTTGTTAGCGAATAAATAGCTTGAGAGTAGCAGCGCGAGCAGCGATGCGGCGGCGAGTCTTATATTGTGATTACTCTGAAATGGCATTGGGTTCTCTCCTTCGTGGAGTCTTAGTTTAGTGACCGGCTATGGCCCCAATTGATTACAGCTTTGTTATTAAGTCTAAAAGCAATTACTTTGCCAAAAAATTAAAATTGATTTATTTCAATGTGATGCGAGTTAAATCGTTTATCAGAATGGTCTATTGAGGCGAAATTCGCCAAAAATTATTCTTTTCAACACAGCCGTAGATAAGGGTTTTGGTGGAATTTTCAAAGGGGCTGCATTGCTTTACAGGCCGTGGGCTATGGGCTAACGTCTACTCGGATTATTTTCCTGTCTCGTTTTATCTAGACGACTAGCTTCGACAAAAGTTACTCACTCTGAGAAAAAGCCTGCCATCATTTTGAAAGGAAACATTGAAAGGGAACCGCGATGAGAGAGCGAAATAAACAGGCATCTAGCCACTGCGCATTGCGAAACGTAGTGCAGAACGTTTTACCTAAGATTTTGCCAGAGAAAGTCAGCAAAAATTACTCCCTAAGCTACTTGAGCGCAGTGGTCGTTGCTATTGTCTTGCCAAGCATGGCGCTTGCGCAAGGCGAGATACGCGAGTCTGCCTCGCATCGCTTCGAAGAAGTCGCCGACGGTGTGTGGCTGGCAACAGGCAGTGGTAGTGTCTACACGATGAGTAATGCACTCGTGCTTGTCGGGTCAGAGGACACGCTGCTCGTTGACTCGCATGTCACTGCGGCGGCATCGAGGGCGCTAATCGAGTCCTTGTCAGTGCTAACCGATAAGCCGGTCCGCTACCTCGTCAACAGCCATTATCACTTTGATCACGCGCACGGGAATCAGAGTTTTCCTCCTGGCGTTGAAATCATTGGTCATGAGTACACGCGCATGAAGCTCAATGGCGAGGCTGGAAATGTATTAGAAGAGGTTACGTTTAAGAGTTTCTCCGATCCCGTCCCGGGCACGGTTCGTAGCTTGGAGCGACAGGCGGCAGACGCATCGAGCGGCGAGCGTCGTGAGCAGTTGCTCCAGCAGGCGAAGGTTCAACGGGACTATATGGAGGCGATAAAGGAAATCGTGCCTACACCGCCAAATATAACCCTCGAGTCGAAAATGACGCTGTTTCAAACCCTCGAAGGAGGAAGTCGTGAAATTCAATTGCGCCACTTTGGCCGCGCTCATACCGGCGGTGATGTGTTGGTGTGGTTGCCGGACGAAAAGATCGTATTCACCGGCGACATGATGTTGCCCGGTGTTGCCTACATGGGTGATGGGCATGTCGACGAATGGCCAGCAACTTTAGATGGACTGAAAGAATTAGACTTCGAGATTTGGCTGCCAGGCCATGGGCCTGTGATGCGCACTCGCAAGCCTATTCATGATTTTCAAGCCTATCTTCGAGATCTCTGGGTGAAGGCGAGCGACATGTATGCCGCGGGCGTTGACGCCGCCACGGCAGCCGAGACGTTGGATATGACCAATCATTCAGAAAACTTTGCGCAGATCCGCGCGCCGGGTGTCGATCCACGTGCGATCAATCGCATTTATTCTCTCTTGGAGGCGCGCGCAAACTAGTTGGCGCGCGTTTATAAGCCAGAAGCGCGATTCGAAGCGAACGTTAGTTCAGCTGCAAGAAAGAGTTTTGATAATAAAAAGAACAGGAAAAGTAGATGATTGACGCGAACGACGACCGACCGATCTTTCTTAAGCCAGGACACAATGCGGGAGACTTGCTTGAATCGCGCGAATGGATAATTCTGCGCGAAGAGCGGGGCCTCGTCGAGGTAGAAGCGCACCTGCCCAATCATTTGCTCAATCCTCGCGATCAACTCTTTGGCGGCTTCACTGGAACCTATGTAGACATGATCTCGATCTGGACTGTGCGCACGTTATTCGATTCTCAGCAGCAGTTCAAATGGTCTGCCACGGTGAACATGCGAATCGATTATTTTGCCCCTGTTCTCGGGCCGCGCTTTAAGCTGCGCGGCGAATTAATTAAAGACGGTCGCTCAACCTGTCTCGTTGCGACGCATTTCGAAGACCTCGACGGCAACAAGCTCGTTTATGCTATTACAACCCTGCGTAAAAGCGACTAGCAAGGGCTACATCGAGTAGCCCTTTTCGTCGTGGTCGACGATATCGAGTCCGATCTGCTCTTCCTCAGCTGACACGCGGATGCCGCCTGTGAGCGCACTGACGAGTTTAAGCAACCCGAAGGTCACGACGAAGGTAAATAGGCCGACGATGACAATACCGATCGCTTGCACCAAGAGCTGCGAGCCAATTGTCATACCCTCAGCCAGCCCATTGCCGCTTAGGATGCCTAGATTATCCGAGGCGAGCACACCGGCGAGGAGAGTGCCAACTATGCCTCCGACGCCATGCACGGGAAAAACGTCGAGGGAATCATCGATGCGCATTTTCTGCTTTAGATACGTAGTGCAGAAGTAGCAGACGATGCCACCAGAGAGACCGACAAGCAGAGCGGCGGCGGGGCCAACCGAGCCGGCCGCGGGGGTGATGGTCGCAAGACCTGCGACCATGCCCGTTATCGCGCCAAGGCCACTGGGCTTGCCATATTTAAGCCATTCGATCGCCATCCACGTAACGGCGCCGGTTGCCGCGGAAAGGTGGGTCACCAGCATTGCCATGCCGGCGCTACCGTCTGCCGCAAGGGCGCTGCCAGCATTGAATCCGAACCAGCCAACCCAAAGCATGCCGGCGCCAGTGAAGCTCATGGTCAAATTATGCGGCATCATGGGTGCCGTAAGAAATCCTGTGCGGGGACCCAAAAATAACGCGGTCACAAGCGCGCCAACACCCGCGGTGACGTGCACGACGGTGCCACCAGCGAAGTCGATGAGCCCCATCTGCCCGAGCCATCCTCCACCCCATACCCAATTGGCGACGGGGAAGTAGACTAGCAGTGTCCAAAGTGTCGAAAAGAGGAGCATCGATGAGAATTTGATGCGCTCGACGAATGCGCCAACCATTAATGCAGGGGTGATAATTGCGAAGGTCATTTGGAAAGTGGCAAAGACACTCTCAGGGATATCGCCTGCGAGTGAGTCAACCGTAATGCCGTTGAAAAGCGCCTTACTCAGACCACCCCAATAGGCTGATTCGGCCGGGCCGAAGGCAATGCTATAGCCGGCAATGAGCCAAAGCACCGAAATCACAGCGGCAATCGCGAAACACTGCATCAACACGGACAGAACGTTTTTCGTGCGCACAAGCCCGCCATAAAATAATGAAAGGCCGGGTAGCGTCATAAATAGAACGAGTGCCGTAGCAGTTAGGATCCATGCAGTATTGGCGCTATTTAATTCTGCTGCTTCCTGCGCGAAAACGGCGCTTGGCGCAGCAAAGGAAAACGCCGCTGCGGCGATTTTTTGAAGAGCTTTCATGTCAGTCATTGCCTTGTTATTTTGGGAGGCTAAAGGGCGTCGTTACCGGTCTCGCCGGTACGAATACGGATCGTTTGCTCGAGGTTGCTGACGAAGATTTTTCCGTCGCCGATCTGCCCGGTGTTGGCAGCTTTGCAGATTGCTTCAATGACCTGCTCAACAATGCCATCCTCGACGGCAACTTCGATTTTCGCCTTAGGCAGGAAGTCGATTACGTATTCGGCGCCGCGGTACAACTCGGTGTGCCCCTTTTGGCGACCAAATCCTTTCACTTCGGTCAGCGTCATTCCGCTGATGCCAATTTCGGATAGCGCCTCTCTTACGTCGTCTGACTTGAAGGGTTTTACTATCGCTGTCACTAGTTTCACGTCGATCTCCTGCGGCGCGTTGCTTTGGGCTAAACGCCAAATGATTAGTTCGAAATAGGGTGTCGCATTTGTTGCGTTTGTCGGGCGTAACTTTCCGCAAACGCCCTAATTTGGTGCGTTTGCGGCGACAATCAGCCTTAAAACTGTAACATGGTATCGGTCTAAGCTCCATCGATCTCGCTGTCTTTGATATCTGCTAGCAGGTACTTCAGGGAGTCTCGTTGACGTCCCCAGTGCCCTGCGAGCAACGCGCCAGAAATGTTATGCCAGATACTAAAAATAGCCGCAGGAAGGGCGGCGGTTGCTGAAAAAAATTGTAGCGAAAGCGCCGCCGCGAGCCCAGAATTCTGCATGCCGACCTCGATTGCGATGGTTTGGCTTTGGGTAAGATCGAATCCGAAGAGCCGGCTTAAGGTGAAGCCCCCTGCGATGCCCAGGGCGTTGTGAAGGATAACGGCAAGGACGATCAGTGGACCAATTCCCCGAAGCTGGGGTGCATTTAGCGCAACGACAATGCCGATTATGAGCAAAATGCAGATCACCGAGAATAACGGTAGCATCGGCTGTAACGCAGCGCTCACCCGAGGCAGTAAGGCACGAAAGCCGAAGCCGATGAGGACAGGGGCAAACACGATCTGCAGCAGATTCTTGATCATCGCCATTTCGTCCACGTCAACCTGTTCGGCCAGATAGAACTGGCTCAGTAAGGGCGTCGCAACGACGCCGATGAGTGTCGATACGAAAGTCATGCTCACCGATAACGCCACGTCGCCGCGTGCCAGAAAACAGATAACATTGGACGCAGTGCCTCCGGCGCAGCTGCCAACGAGGACCATTCCCACAGTCAGCGGCGTGGATAGCTGCAAAAGCTTCGCGAGCGTCAGTGCTAAGATTGGCATAAGCAGAAACTGAAGGGCAACACCTACCGCAACCGGGCGCGGGTCGAGCGCGATGCGCGCCGCATCCTCGCGGGTGAGCGTTAGCCCCATCATGAACATAATCGAGGCAAGTAACGGGACAATCATAAACTGAGAAGCCACAAAGCTGTCCGGCTCTAGCGCGCCTGCGGCGGCGATAATTATGGCAAGGATCGGGAAGAGCCGAGTGAGGCGCGATTGGCGAGGGGGCACAGATGGCGAGGGGCGAGCGCTTTGTCTCACCGTAGGGCGTTTATTCTGAATTGTGGGCATTGGCGGGGGATCTCACTCACTCGATGTGTCGAATACATAGAAGGAATAAGCTTAGCATGCGATGAGGGGCGCGTTCAGCAAAGGTTCAGTCCGTTGACATTACTCTTTAAGCGTAAAGTTGAATGTCGTGACCGGGCGTCGCAGCGCTGTCCATTAAGCTGTAACATTCGCGCCTCGCGTGCGTTAACACCAAGACAATGTCGCGGTCGAGGTCACCGCGGTAAGTTGGATTAAAAATGCAGAGAAGAAGCTCGACTTTTTAGAAGAGGCTCCACTGTCTGTAAGAAGCTCTTTAGAAGAAACTCGACTTTCTAGAAAAAACTCGACTTTCTAGACTAGAGACTGAACACCGGCAATTCAAACTAGCTAAAAACAGCAAAATAGAGGGTTCGATTATGATCAGAGCGATAACAGTTTTTACCCTAGGCTTGCTTCTCAATGGATGCCTAGTCACGGTCGAGTCCGACTCAGATTCAGTGCAGCAGGTATGG
>JALRKV010000084.1 GCA_023254735.1 Pseudomonadales bacterium
TCCGCCAGCGCAAGTGTCTCGTCACTAATCGCAAAACGCCAACCGCAGGCCTCAGCTGCTTTAAACCATGCCTTAATGCCCATCTCTCCTGAGTTGATCGCTTGGTTGTGCCCGATGAGTGCGACTACCACAGCTCCCTTCGGATGTGTTTGCTGAACAGACTCGAGAATCATCTGCGCCTCGTCCGCAGCTAGCGGCTTCCTCAAAACAAGTCGACCTTTGCGATAGGTACGTTGCGCTTCATCAAAGATAAGTACACGACCATCTGCGCTATCCAGATGTTTGCCACGTTCACCGAGAAACGCGTGTGCTTTAACTAGCTTGAATGTGGACATACCTATTACACGCGCTGCATCCTCGTTCGCGTAGCCGCTTGCCACGACTGCCTGCGTCGCTCGCTTAGTCCGACGTTTGTATGCGCCCTTCAGGGCGGTACTTAGCACTTCAACTAAGGGGCTATTTCCTGTGACGAACACAGCGTCACCACGCAGCCGTTTATCGAAAGCCAGCTGCAACCCGACCAGCGTTTTCCCTGCACCCGGCGCACCTGACACAAAAATAATACGATTCAGTCCATCGACTCGCGCTTGAACAGCTATCGCTGCTACTTCCTGCACACATTTATGAATCAGAGTGACTGGTGCAGCATGGGCCGCAATTGCACTCACATCATGTTGCCCATACAGGGAGATCGCAGCATCAAGGATGGACGATGAAGGTGCAAATCGAGCGGATAGCCATTTAACGCAATTGATAGCAGAGGTAGCTTTGCGCTGGGAGAGAACGAAGCGGAGTGCCTCATGAAGTGTGGCACTGCTGCACTCGACGGGCCTAGCGATGACACTCGCCCAAGGATTGCGGTGAAAACCACTTTGAAATTTTCGTTGTTCGAAACTACGATCGACTGTAAGTGCCAACACAGGGGCGACAATGCAACTTTCCTCGCACACTAGGCGCCGCGTCTCCTCATGAAATTCAACGAGATTTAATGCGTAATTCGTGACCTGCTCGCGATCAGCAGCCCCCAGTTTGCTACGTTTGAACTCGACAACAGCGATTACGCCATCACCGAGCAAAACACAATCCATTCGTAGACCACGCCTTCGAAAATCAAACTCGAGAAGCACGTGACGGAACGCGGCTAAATCTACGGCAGCGAGTGTTGTCTTCAATAACGCTATTTTTCGCGCGTGATCTTCGAGTTCTCGCTGTAGAACCCCAACACTGGCGCGCCATTCCTCGTGTTGCTCTTGCTCTATGTGTAACCCCTCAGCGGCAGCGCCACTCGCCAGTCGACCGACTACAGAATCAGCTGGCTCGCGCAGAAATGTGGCGCGATCATTTACGTACCAGGCGACACCAGCATTCATTTTTTCTACCATTCGTAAGAGTCGCGCACGGGTAATTTAATGATCACCCCCGATTTAGCGACGTTTGATAATTCCTTAAAGCCAAACCAAATGTAGATGGCTTTGAGTTCAAGAGCTAAATCTTCGGTTAGACCATACGAACTTATGGCGACTGCACCGAAGACATATTTCCTGTGATGCTAAGACGCTTAGACCCACCACCTCAAGTATCCCGAAAAGTCGAACGTGATGGGTTTTAAGTTACGTATATTAGGCACAATCATTGGAGAGATCGTTCAGTGT
>JALRKV010000092.1 GCA_023254735.1 Pseudomonadales bacterium
ATGTTTAGCGTAATGCGCGACGCAGTCGAAGGGTATAGGCTCCGAGGAAATATTGAGTTGTCTGCGCAAACCGGCGTTCGCTTGAGGCTGCCTGAGACCGAAAGCGCCTGCGGCGAATAAAGAGAGCGCCTGCGGCGAATAAAGAAAGCGCCTGCGGCGAGCACACCAGAAGTCTGGCAAGATACCAGGCGAAAGAGCATTATGGGTCTATGGTAAATTCGCAAGACTGACGGTCGAAAGACCACATTTCAGCGCGAGGGAGAACATGAATAGAACAATTCTGAGTCGCTTCCTGCCGAGGGGCAAAATCGTTGTCGCCGCCACGGGCCTTTTTGCTGCATTCATCATTGCCACGGGCATTTATTGGAGTATTCCGCCTGCTTCATTTGATGTGAATGAAGTTACCGCGCAGCGACTTGCTCCATTGGGCCGTTCGTCGGTCGTTGGCAGCACCAGCGCTGCAACGCTCATCGAAATAGCTGAGACGCTTCTAGAAAAGCCAGGTGGTTTTCTTAGCAACGATGTAATGCCCCCGGGGCTCTATCTGGACAATATTCCCAACTGGGAATTTGGCGCACTGGTACAGGTCCGCGATTTTTCGCGAGCGTTCCGTGAAGACTTCAGCCGCTCGCAGTCGCAGTCGACTGAGGATGCCGACCTGATAGTCGCGGAGCCTAAATTCAATTTTACAAACGACAGTTGGTTGTTTCCCGCAAGCGAAAGTCAGTACAAGGAAGCGATTGCCGCACTCAATTCTTATCTTTCGCGCGTTGTCGATGTCGATCAGAGCGACGCGCAGTTTTACGCTCGCGCCGACAATTTAGCGAGTTGGTTGAGCAACGTCGAATCGCGTCTCGGAAGCCTCTCTCAACGACTTAGCGCGAGCGTATTACAGCAGCGAGCAAACACCGACATGGCTGGTGATCCCAGTGCGACGCAATCAACGCCTGCGCGCGCCGAGGTCGCGGTGAAGACGCCTTGGCTCGAAATTGACGATGTGTTTTTCGAAGCTCGCGGTGCCACGTGGGCGCTTCTGCACCTGCTACGAGCAGCAGAGGTAGATTTCGCTCAGGTTCTGGACGATAAAAACGCAGGTGCGAGTCTCGACCAGATTATTCGTGAACTCGAGTCGAGCCAGCGCAGCTTGGGCTTTCCGATGGTACTCAATGGATCAGGCTTTGGTATGTTTGCTAATCACTCGTTAACCATGGCCAACTATGTCTCCCGCGCCAACGCGGCGATCATCGATCTGCGCAGGTTGCTTTCGCAAGGTTGAGCGTAAGCGCATAACAAAGCCCGGCATCACTCATCTCGATTAAAGACTTGAGGTAATGCGAATCAGGCTGCCTGCCTAGACTGTTGCTATAACTTAACCACCATCTTGCCAAAATTATTGCCGCTGAAGAGGCCGAGAAACGCATCTACTGCGTGGTCGATACCATCGATAACGGTTTCTTGGCTCGTGATTTTGCCTGCTTGAATCCAGGGAATCATTTCTGACAAAAATGCCTCGCGCATGTCGACATGGTCCGAGACAATAAAGCCGGTGATGCGGATTTTTTTGCCGACGATAAGCATGAGATTATTTGGCCCCGGTTCTGGGGTCGCGGCGTTGTACCCGGAAATCATGCCGCAGGCTGCTATGCGACCGTAGGGGTTCATAGAATTGATGGCGGCCTGCAAGTGATCGCCGCCGACATTCTCGAAATAGACATCGATCCCCTCGGGTGCGGCCGCGGCGAGCGCGGCAGTCAGGTCGCCACAGGTTTTATAATTGATAACTTCATCGACACCGCAGTGGTCTTTAAGCCACTGGGCTTTTTCATCGCTGCCACAACTGCCGACTACGCGGCATCCCAATAGTTTAGCGATCTGGCAAACGTTTGCCCCGACCGCGCCAGACGCTGCCGAGACAAAAACAGTCTCGCCGGCTTTAGGCTCACCGAATTTAAACAGACCAACATAGGCGGTAAGGCCTGGCATCCCGAGGGTTCCGAGATAGAGGGAAAGCTGGGCGCGATCAAACGGCTCGAGTTTCACGAGGGTGCTCGCCGGCGCGACGAATCGGTCTTGCCATGCTTTTTGGTTGAGAACGATATCGCCTTGACTGAGAGAAGGGTCATTCGACTCGACGACTTCGCCGATAGCGCCACCGTACATCACCTCGTTGAGCGCATAGGCCTGAGCATAGACGGCGTCTTCGCGCATGCGCCCGCGCATATAAGGATCGACCGACATATAGAGGTTTTTTACTAATACCTCGCCAGCCGCAGGTTGAGGTAACTCGACGGTGACGAGCGCGAAATTATCGTGTGTGGGCAGACCGTCAGGGCGGCTTTTCAGGTGAACTTGCTGTGCAGTGTATTGGCTCATTGTTCTGCGTCCTTCTTCTTATTAACGTTAACTATCGACTACGTGCCAGCCCCGTTCGGGGCTCTCGAGGCCTTCCTCGCGTGGATAGCCAGCAGCCTCGGTGCCCGCATGTCCAGATTCTAGGCAGAGGAAAACCCTCGGCGCCGATTCTGCAATATCACCACAGCGATGAGTATTGCTGCGCCGGCTAAATGCGCGAAAATCGGCAGCGGTGTCCACATGAGCAGCCCTGCGCTTAGCAAAAGGAGCGCGGCGGTGATGACAGTAAGCTTTGCTTCGAGATGCCATTGCAAGACTCCGGCCATCGCATAAAGCCCCATACACGACCAAATAAAGACTTCGATGCGCTCAGGCCAACCGCCTGAGATAAGCGGTGAGTAAGCAAAAAGTATCGGCACAAGGTATAGGCCTTTTGCGACCTTCCACGAGGTTAGGCCAGTCGCCATAGGATTGGTGCCGGCGATTCCGGCGGCGGCGAAAGAAGCTAGGCACACAGGTGGTGTGACATTACTGTCCTGAGAGAGCCAAAAAATAATCAAATGGGCACTTAACAGCATTCCGGTCAGCAGCTCTGCGGGCAGCATCTCTTGACGGATCAGCTGCTTCATTTCTAACGGCATTTCTTGCAGCGCAACAAGCGGATCCCCACCAAATAGACTCAGCGTCGCTGCGACGTTGCTTGGCAGATCGCCGGCCTGCATGCCGGTTATTAGCGCGTCGAGCAGTGCTGACTGACTAATGAGGTCATAGATAAGCGGAGCCGAAAGCGTGGCGAGCACGATGTAGGACGCGGTGACCGGCAGACCCATTCCAAGGACTAACGAGGCGAGTGCAACTAGAACGAGGGTGATAAATAAGCTTCCCTGCGCCCACTCGACGATCATCAGCGAGAACGCATTGCCAATCCCGGTCGTTGTTACCACGTTGATGATAATACCTACCGCGACGAGCAGTAGCGCGGTGGAGACCATCGTGCGGACCCCGTCGACGACCGCATCGAAAACATCGGCTGCGCGCATCGGCGTGGCAGAAAGCCATGAGGCGGCTATTACGCTGAGGATCGCGAACGCGGCGGCGGTAGTGGGGGTTCGACCCCCGACAAGAAATCCGACAAGCACAACCATGGGAATGATGAAGTGCCAACCGCCTTTCATCACATCGCGCAGACGCTCTGTGTCCGCTGCAGCGACGGTGGTGAGACCGAGTCGTTTCGCCTCGATGCGCACGAAGTAAGACACGGTGAGAAAATACAGCACGGCCGGTAGGGTGGAGGCGGCAATGATTGTGAGGTAGGAGATCTGGGTATAGCTTGCGAGCACAAACGCGCCGGCGCCCATTACCGGCGGCATCAGTGCGCCACCGGTCGACGAGGCGGCAACCACGCCCGCCGAGAACTTTGCAGAAAAACCCGACTCACGCATCATCGGGATTGTGATCACGCCGGTGGAGACTGTATTCGCTACCGCAGAGCCTGAGACCGAACCCATAAGCCCCGAACCGACTACAGCGACCAGACCCGCGCCGCCGGTGTATCGCCCCGCGAGGCAGCCGGCGAGTCGCACGATGAAATCGCCCGCGCCTGAGCGTAATAAAAACGCGCCGAAGATAATAAACATAAACACGAACGTTGAGGATATCTGCGCCGTTAAACCGAACATGCCTTCGGTAGTGAAAAAGCTGCGGTAAAGCACCGTTTCGAGGCTAAGGCCGGGAAACGAAAACACACCGCCGATATAGCGTCCAAGAAACAGAATATAGGAAAGGCTGAGCACGATCAGAATCGGCATAAACCAGCCAGTAGTGCGGCGCGTGAATTCGATCGCGAGGCCGATCGCGATAAATGAAAACAGGTAATCGGTGACGATATACTCGGTTTCGCGCGCGTAGAGCGCGTTCTCAAAAAGGATGAGATAGGCAGAGGTCGCGATGGCAAGCCCCGCGAGTGTGACGTTCAGCCAGTAGCCTAAACTGCGCCGCGAGAGGTTGCCTGATTCATTCGCCATCAGTGCGCAGAGTGCGCAAAAGCCGCCGAAATGGATTGCCGCAAGCCAGAGTTCGGAAATACTTGCAAAGACGTTGCAGTAAATGTGGAAGAGGGCAAAGCCAAACGCCGCCCAGCGCAGTGTGGGTGACTTCATAATGGATCGTCCGATTGCTTGCCGCGCGCAATGGCGGCAGCGCCGCGGGCATCTGTTGCGTAGGGCAACGCCTCGAGTTCGCCTTCTGCCCAATCTGATTCGAGTATGAGGCGAGGGGGGATAGTTAACCCGACCTCCCGGTAGTAGCGAATCGCGCCGCGATGCAGCGGCGCACCGAGCCCTTCGATTGCGATGTCCAGACGCATGTCTTTGGTTGCGCCGTGAATTTCTTGTAGCGTGGCCAAATTCTCCCAAATAACCTTTGTTATTTGATAGACCGCCTCATCGGGGATATCCGAGCGCGTTACGAGCACGTTAGGCGAGCCTATCGTGCGAATGTGCTTTGTCTGGTTTGGGTAGGTGCCAGGGGGGAAATCGTACCAGTCCCAAAGCGGGTATTTGGCATTGAGCAGGTCGAGGGTCTCTTGCGTCCAATTGAGAATGGTAAGTCGGTCGCCGAGCAGAGCATAGGCTTGGGTAATGGAACTTACCGGCGCACCGGCCGGTACATTCATGCCGACTATGTTGCCGTCTTGAATGGCACTTGTGGTTGGCCCGTAGCCCATGTAGGCGAGACTAAATTTGTTCTGATAATCGATGCCTAGCGTATCGAGGATGAAGCGCCCCGTTTGCTCGGCGCCAGAATTTCGTTGACCCAGAACGTAGCGTTCGCCGTCGATGTTATCAAGGTCCATAATTTCGCCGGTAGGGGCAAGCTCCGACAATAAGACAAAATGCTCGACGTTTTGCCACATCGCGCCGACGCTGCGCATATGTGTCTGGGGTTTGCTAACAGGTCCCTCGCCCGTCCAAGACCATGCGCCGAAAGGACCTTGCAGAAGCGCGAACTGTGCTTGGTTATCGCGCAGTAGTTTGACGTTTTCGAGTGAGCCTGCTGAGCTAATGGCGGTGAGCGAGAGCCCTTGGCTCTCTGCGAGCTGCGCATGGGCGAGCGTCGCGAGT
>JALRKV010000043.1 GCA_023254735.1 Pseudomonadales bacterium
GTCGTGATACGGGCCGATATTAATCAGTCGATGAGCTGCGCCGCGACAGACGGCGCCACGCTTGTCACGAATGCCTATCCCCTTGTGTTCACCTACGACGCCCTAGGCGAGCTCGGCGTCAGCGGCGTAATGGGCAGCACCGGCGCCGTTACTAGCGCTGCGCGCATTTGTATCAACGGCGACCCAGCCATGTCTATCTGCATTGCGTCCTCGGGTTATGCCTATGCGGGCGACTGCGATGGATAGCGTTACTGAGTCCCGGAACCTTCGTCGTGTGCGTCAGCGAGGGATCACCCTTGTCGAACTCGTGATTAGTATTGCGATTCTGGCCATCGCCCTTGTAGGCGTGACCCAATTACTTTCTGGAGGACTCGGTCGCAGTGCGGACACGATGCTGGAGAGCCGCACGGTCGCCCTTGCGCAGGCATACCTCGATGAGATCTTGGGCAAAAGGTTTGACGAAAACACGCGCGACAGTGGCGTGCCTCCCTGCCGTAATAGCGCAGGTTCAACCAGACTTTGTTCTGCGGTCCTCGGGCCTGAGACAGGTGAGACGCGCGCTACCTATGACGACGTCGATGATTTTGATGGTCTGGATGAAGGCGCAGGTGCTTTAGACAGCTCTCTTCGCGATGCGCTTGGAAACGTGCGAGCAGGCTTCGATAATTTTAGAGTCTCGGTGAGCGTGCGATATATCGCAGTGGGTGCTGGTGAATCTGAAGCGGGTTTAGCTGTAGCAAACGAGCTTGATGACGCGCAAGATGCAAAGCTAATAACAGTGAGCGTTTCGCGTCGAAGCCTGCGAGACAGCGTACAGTTCAGTGCCTATAAGTCCAACTTCTGAGAAGGCTATGCAGCAAAAAATTAATAGGAAAAAGCGAGCATACGGCTTCACGCTAATAGAAATGATCGTCGCTATCGTGGTCAGCTCGATTCTCGCGATCGGTCTTATAAATTTTATCGACAACGCACTGACCGGCTACGATTCCGCTGCGAGCCGCAACAAACTCGCGCAGTCTGCGCGCATTGCGATAGATCGGCTAAGCGTTGAGCTTCACAATTCGCTGCCTAACTCTCTGAGGGTGACCACGGCGACTGCTAGCGGTGATCAATGTCTGGAGTTTGTGTCCGTAAGAGCGGCGACGACCTACATAAATCCTCCCTTCGACACTGCAGGCTCTGCTTTCGATGTTATCCAATTTGCGCCGAATCTGGAGTCTGTAACCGGCGGCTATGTCGCGATATACCCAACGCGGGTGAATGAGATCTACGATGCGGAGCATGCGACGACATCTGGCTTTCCGGTTATCGGCGCAGTAGAGGCTGTGGCCAATATTTCAGACACGGCGCCAGCGTCGACACAGTTGAGCAGAATCACGCTAGTGTCTAGCCATCGCTTCAGTGAGCCGTCGCCGAGTAGTCGTTTATTTTTCATAGATCAACCAGTCAGTTATTGTGTAAAACAAGGACGACTGATTAGATATACAGGCTATGGCTTTCACGATGTGCAGACAGCGACTGAAGCCGCCGCAGGCGTCTGTGTGGTGAGTGTCGGTGACCGCTGTTTGCCTTCATCGACCGGTGACGGGAGTAAAATGCTCATAGCGGAAGGTTTAAGCAACGCAGGAGTAACTGCGTTTTCACTAGTTCCGCAAACCTTGGCGCGTAACGCGCTTGTGTCGATAGAATTTAATCTGAGCGCGCAGCAAGAAACTGTTCGCATGAATCACCAGGTACTCACTCGGAGTGTGCCATGAGCAGTTTACATGGCTTCAGTCGCGCCCGCTGTGACACTGAAACGAGTCCGATGCGGTTGGCAAGGCAGAGAGGCATCGGGCTGCCCGCGGCGATTTTTGTTATTACCCTTCTCGCAGTGATTACCGCGGCGATATATCAACTCTTGGGTCAGAATGCGCAAACCTATCAAGAGCAAATCAATCTGACGCGTGCATTTTACGCAGCGGAGTCGGGTGCCGGCTTTGCGATGAACTCCCTGTTTGCACCAGAGGATTATCCGCTATTTCTCGAACAGCCTGCGAGCTGCGCTGATTGGGACACAGGCAAAGGCTTTCCTCGTCTGTACGAGTTTACCGTCGATGGGCTTAACAGATGCTCGGCCACCGTTTCCTGCGAAGATGTAGCAGTGAGCGGCGTTGTTTACCCGACGTTCACGAGTGTGGGAAAGTGCGACGGTGTTTCGAGGATCGTTCAGATTCGCACAAGCTACGACTGAGCGATGACCGTTCTAGCTCCCACTTGGTTGTTCTAATTCCTTAAGCTTTCGCGTCAACGTGTTTCGCCCCCACCCGAGAAGATCTGCAGCATCGCGTTTGCGGCCTGCCGTATGTTTGAGCGCGATATCAATCATCGTGCGTTCGAATAGGGGTGTCGCATTATTCAAAATGCCCTTATTGCCTAGACTTAATTGGCGGTCGGCCCAGCTCTGAAGTGCATCGGTCCACGTGTCAGCAGGCGAATCCGTAACGGCCTGTGCGGCAAATTCGGGTGGTAGATCAGTAATGTAGACCTCGCGAGTTGACGCCATCACGGTGATCCACCGACAGAAGTTTTCGAGCTGGCGTACATTGCCCGGCCAACTCAGACTCATAAGATGCGCTTCGGTTTCGGGCCGCAAAATCTTTGCCTCGGTGCCAAGCTCCCGTGCAGCCGCGCCGAGAAAATAGCGCGCTAGTTTGGGAATGTCTTCGCGGCGCTCGCTGAGCTTAGGTATGTGAATGCGAATCACATTCAGCCGATGGAATAGGTCTTCGCGGAAAAGATGCTGCTCGACTAAGCTCTCTAGATTCTGGTGTGTTGCGGCGATTATTCTGACGTCGACCTTGATCGATGTCGTCCCGCCAACCCGATAAAATTCGCCATCGGACAGCACGCGGAGAAGTCGAGTTTGCGTCTCGGCCGGCATATCGCCTATTTCATCGAGAAAAAGCGTACCCCCGTTCGCTTGTTCGAAGCGACCTGTGCGCTGCGTCGTTGCGCCGGTGAACGCGCCTTTCTCGTGACCGAAAAGTTCGGATTCGATGAGTTCTTTAGGTATCGCTGCTACATTGAGCGGCACAAAAGCGTTGGCGCTTCGGGGGCTATGCTGGTGTAGCGCATGTGCGACAAGCTCCTTGCCCGTGCCTGATTCGCCGTTGATGAGAACAGAGATATTCGACTGCGAGAGTCTACCGATAGCACGGAAGACTTCCTGCATGGCGGGCGCTTCGCCGATAATTTCTTGTGTTTTCTCGGCGATCTCGGGCGCGCGCGCATTCTGTTTCTCGCGCGAGTGCTCGAGGGCTCTGAGGGTCATCGCCACAGCTTCGTCGATATCAAAGGGTTTGGGAAGATATTCGAATGCGCCGCGGCTGTATGAAGACACTGCGCTATCGAGATCGGAGTGCGCGGTCATAATAATTACAGGAAGCTCAGGGAATCGCGCGTTGACGGTGGAAAGCAACTCCAGGCCGCTTATCCCCGGCATGCGAATATCACTGATGATTGCATCGGGCTGCGCCTGTTCGAGCCGGTGCAACAGATCATCGCCGTTATCGAAGGATTCGGTCACGAGGCCGCTTTTGTCCAATGACTTTTCCAATACCCAGCGGATAGAGCGGTCATCGTCCAGAATCCATACCGAGTTATTTTTCTGTGTCACGTTATGTTCCTCATAAACCAGCTAATCGTTTTTTACCTAAGTGGAAGTACTATCGAGAAACAGGTTGCACCTGGCCTCGACTGACACTCTACCAATCCGTTATGTCGGTTGATTATGTCCCGTGTGATCGATAATCCCAGGCCCGTGCCATCTGGGCGGCCGCTTATCATCGGATAAAAAAGTGTATGGATAATTTCTTCTGGAATGCCAGGACCGTTATCGATGATCTTGATCTTTGCGGCCAGACGGTGAAATTTTGAATTCAGTGTCGCATTTCGCGTGATGCGCGTGCGCAGAATAATCTTTCCCAAATCATGATCGACGCTCGGACTCGACAGTGCCTGCATCGCGTTTCTGACGATATTGAGGGTTGCCTGAATGAGTTGTTCGGCGTCGGCGGGAAGGGGTGGTATCGAGGGGTCGTAGTCGCGTACTAGCTGTATTGCATTGCCCGCGATCTCTGCCTCAATCAGGCTATGCACGCGTTCGAGCACCTCGTGGATATTGGTCGGCGCAAGCTCTGGCTGCTTTTTGAGGCCGACAAGTCTGTCCACCAGATTACGAAGACGGTCAGCCTCTTCAATTATTACGTTAGTGTAGTCGCTGAGTTCTTGGTTAGGCAGTTCGTCGGCCAACAGTTGAGCAGCGCCTCTGATACCTCCGAGGGGATTTTTTATCTCGTGAGCGAGTCCGCGGACGAGTTCGCGAGTTGTCGTGTGGGCTGAGTTAAGCGTTTCTTCGCGATTGATTCGATAGGCATGCTCAAGCGAATGAATTTCAACGAGTGCCTGTCTACCCTGCTTATCGTCAAACGTATTTACCGTATAGTCGATCTCAATTTTCTTACCCTGGCTTAGCATCAGCGTTGCCTCGCGCTTGGTGAAACTCGAATTCGCTTTCAGCGCGGAATGAATTTCGGCCAGATCAGTGCCGGCGGCGATGAAGAGCTGGTCTAGAGTAAGTCCAATTGCTTTGCGGCCGCTGACCTCGAGAAGCTGCTCTGCGGCCAGATTTAGATAAAGCAGCGTAAGATTGCGGTCGAGCAAAAGCACAGCCGTCTTCAGCTGATCGAGTAGTTTTCTGTGAATACTATCTATTGTCATCACTAGGTCTCGAGAGTCCCCTTAGGCTATGCAATTTCTGAACCATCTCTGTTTAAATAGCCTGCGCGTTTGGTTGTCTGTCAGGCGCCTTGTTTCGGGACGTCTGGGTGAACCGTACGCGACTGACCGAAAGCGGTCGCAGAGGGCGCTAGAACAAAATGCACTAAAATGGT
The DNA here is from genome assembly GCA_023254735.1 of Pseudomonadales bacterium. Classification (GTDB taxonomy): domain Bacteria; phylum Pseudomonadota; class Gammaproteobacteria; order Pseudomonadales; family Pseudohongiellaceae; genus UBA9145. Next base: position 4,935 of record JALRKV010000043.1, read on the forward strand.
GCGCATGACAATTCTCGAGGCAAAAAAAAGCCCAGTGAGTCACTGGGCTTTTCGTCACTTTAGGGCAGAGCTTACCTAGGCAAGCGCTTCCTTCGTGGTCTTAATGATTGCAGCGGCGACCTTGTAAGGATCTGCGTTAGAGGCCGTGCGACGGTCCTCTAGGCGACCCTTCCAGCCGTCCTGTACCGTACCGATCGGAATACGGATCGATGCGCCGCGGTCGGACACGCCGTAGCTGTACTCGTCAATAGACTGAGTTTCGTGAAGACCAGTCAGGCGCTGATCGTTATTCGCGCCGTAAACGCTCATGTGGCGATCGATGTGCTTGCCAAACTCTTCGCAGATTTTGGTGAAGATAGTCTCGTCACCGAGTTCGCGCATTGCGCCGTTAGAGAAGTTGGCGTGCATACCCGAGCCGTTCCAGTCGGCGAACTTGCCGAGTGGCTTAGGCTCGTAGTCGATTGCCATGCCATAGCTTTCGGCCGTGCGCTCGAGTAGATAGCGCGCGATCCAAATCTCATCTCCAGCTCTCTTTGCGCCTTTGGCGAAGATTTGGAATTCCCACTGGCCTGGCGCTACTTCAGCGTTAATGCCCTCCAGGTTGAGGCCAGCTTCGAGACAGATGTCCATGTGCTCTTCGATAAGTTCGCGACCGAACGCGTTGCGCGCGCCAACCGAGCAGTAGTAAGGGCCCTGAGGCGCAGGGTAGCCGCCTTTCGGGAAGCCCGGCGGTAACTCAGTTTTAAGATCCCAAAGGAAATATTCTTGCTCGAAGCCAAACCAGAAATCTTCATCCTCATCTTGAATCGTCGCACGGCCATTAGTTGGGTGCGGCGTGCCGTCGGCATTGAGCACTTCGCACATGACGAGGTAAGCGCTTGCGCGATCGGGATCCGGAAAGATTGCAACTGGCTTTAGCAGACAGTCTGAGTCGTCGCCTGTAGCCTGATTCGTCGAGCTGCCGTCGAATGACCAAACTGGGCATTCTTCTACTGTGCCGCCAAAGTCGTTGCGAACCATTGTTTTGCTGCGCAGGCATTGAGTTGGCTCTGTTCCGTCAAGCCAGATATATTCGAGTTTTGATTTCATACGGTTCGATTCTCCTAATCGCATTCGACTGCTTTAACTGTTGTTTGGTAAATCGTTTTACCCTTGTGGGTCTTTCTCTGAGGAGGGTTGGCGGAGTGTTGATCGCGCGGACCTTCGCTGCATAGGCAAGAGGGAGCAAAATATATGCCATTACCTCTTCGACTGCAAAGAGTTGGGCCGAGATCTACGATAAGAAGGCTGAAATGCGCAATATAATGGGGCATTTTGAAGGCTTGGATTTGATGAGCTTCCCGTTAGTATTCTCAGTCAGCGCTATCATTGGCTAGAATTCCGCCAATTATGCACCAAAAAAGAGCACACATTTCATTAATGCTCTAATTTAGTGCATTTTTATCCAAGGGAGGTGGCTTCCCCTTAATTAGGCTAGCCAATTGCCCTCTTAATGCGCGTGTCCAACGCGCTGTAATCTCCTCGAAATTCATGATTTTGTAGCTAATCTTTAACCCAAGTCTCGTGTATACTCGCCGCCTCGCGCCGCGGGCCTCAAGTAATTGTCCGTCTTAGCGCGTATTCGTGTGCGGCAAGATTGATTACGCCCTGTCAGAGACGGCGAGCCCTCTTGCTCCACCTTTTCATAGTAATTAGCCGCTTCACCCGTCCCTCGATCCGTGCGCGTTCACCAAGCGCCGCGTGCGAGTAGTGACTTTGAGCGGCAAAAAGTGAGTGTCATTCATCGTGATTGAAAAGATTCGCAATATCGCCATTATCGCCCACGTCGACCATGGTAAGACCACCTTAGTCGACAAGATGCTTCAGCAGTCGGGTACGCTTGAGTCGCGAGGCGGTAACGTCGAGAGAGTCATGGACTCGAACGACCAAGAGAAGGAACGTGGGATAACGATCCTCGCGAAAAACACTGCAATCAGCTGGAATGGCTATCGAATTAATATCGTCGATACACCGGGACACGCCGACTTCGGAGGCGAGGTAGAGCGTGTGTTATCGATGGTCGACAGCGTTCTACTTCTCGTCGACGCAGTCGACGGCCCGATGCCACAGACGCGCTTCGTTACGCAGAAGGCTTTCGACCAAGGCCTCAACCCAATCGTCGTCATCAACAAAGTCGATCGCGACGGCGCACGCCCCGATTGGGTGGTAAACGAGGTGTTCGATCTTTTTGACAAGCTTGGCGCGACCGACGAGCAGCTAGACTTTCCGATCATCTACGCTTCGGCACTCGAAGGTATCGCGGGACTCGACGTCGAGGCGATGGCGCCCGATATGGAGCCGCTATTCAAAGAAATCGTCGAAAAGGTGCCGCACCCTGACGTTGAGATTGACGCGCCGCTGCAGATGCAAATTTCGGCCCTCGACTACAACAGCTATGTCGGAGTAATCGGCATTGGTCGAGTCACGCGCGGGACTGCGCGAACCAATCAGCAGGTTATCATCGTCGATGTTGAAGGTAAGCAGCGCAAGGGTAAAATTCTGCAGGTAAAGAGTCACCTCGGCCTCGAGCGCATCGATGTAGATGAAGCAACTGCCGGTGAGATTATCTGTATCTCTGGCATCGATAAGCTCAATATTTCAGACACAATTTGCGATCCCGAAAAAGTTGAGGCGATGACGCCGCTGTCGGTAGATGAGCCGACAATCAGCATGACCTTCCAAGTCAACGATTCGCCATTTGCGGGCCTCGAGGGTAAGTTCGTTACCACGCGAAATATCAAAGACCGCCTCGACCGCGAGTTGCTGTTTAATGTCGCGCTACGCGTCGAGCCCGGCGATACGCCCGATAAATATAAAGTGTCAGGACGCGGTGAGCTTCATTTGTCGGTGCTTATCGAAACCATGCGCCGCGAGGGGTTTGAACTTGCGGTCTCTCGTCCCGAAGTCATCATCCAAGAAATCGACGGCGTGCTAAGCGAGCCCTATGAGTCACTCGTTATCGATTGCGATGACCAGCATCAAGGGGCGGTGATGGAAGAGTTGGGCAATCGTCGCGCCGAAATGCAGGACATGATGCCAGACGGCAAGGGGAGGGTGCGGCTTCAATTCCTCGTGCCTACCCGCGGTCTGATCGGCTTCCGCTCTCAGTTTCTCTCGCTGACGTCGGGCTCAGGCCTTATGACTCACGTGTTTAGTCATTACGATGAGTACAAAGATATCGAACTCGCTGCGCGTTCGCGCGGCGTACTCGTGTCAATGGTTCGCGGCAAAACACTCGGCTTCAGTCTGTTTAATTTGCAGGAGCGCGGCAAGCTCTTCGTGCAACCGAATGTCGAAGTTTACGAAGGTATGATTATCGGACTACACAGCCGTGAAAATGATCTCGCCGTCAATCCGACTAAGGGCAAACAGCTAACCAACGTTCGCGCCTCGGGCACCGATGAAAACATTGTGCTCACGCCTCCGGTTCGACATACGCTCGAACAGGCGATGGAATTTATCGCCGACGATGAATTGGTTGAAGTCACGCCTGCGAACATTCGACTGCGTAAGCGCTACCTTACCGAGAACGAGCGCAAGCGGCATAGCCGAGGCAGCGCAGCGCGAGGTTAGTCCGACTTACCGATAGCAAGGCGTTTGTTTGCGAGCAGGCGCTTTGCGAGGAATGGCCGAGTGGCATAGACTAACAGTGTCTGTGCTAGTCGGTTCGCGGGCATAGGCTCGACATTATTCCTATTCAAAGGTTATCGCATGCAAGTCCTCTTCCCCGAAATTAAACCCTATGCTCGACACGAGCTGCGTGTGTCCGACATTCATACACTCTATGTCGACGAAGCAGGAAATGCTGACGGCATCCCTGTGCTTTTTGTTCACGGAGGGCCGGGCGGCGCGTGTGATGCGAGTTCGCGACGATTCTATGATCCAGAGCATTACCGAATAGTCACGTTTGATCAGCGGGGCTGCGGTCGCTCTACTCCACATGGCGAGCTCGCCGACAACACAACGCAAGCACTGATCTCCGACATTGAGGCGATCCGGGAATTTCTGGACGTTGAGAAATGGGTTCTCTTTGGAGGCTCTTGGGGTTCTACGCTAAGTCTGCTCTATGCTCAAGCGTATCCAACGCGTGTACAGGCGATGATTCTGCGAGGCATTTTTCTTTGCCGGCAACGTGATTTGGATTGGCTCTATAAAGAGGGAGCCTCGCGAGTCTTTCCCGATGCATGGGACGCCTTCGTAAACCACATTCCGCAGGACGAGCGCAGTGATTTGCTCGAGGCCTACAATCG
>JALRKV010000048.1 GCA_023254735.1 Pseudomonadales bacterium
AGGTAATCCGCTCGACAGTGCCTACTCTGAGCAGCGCATGCGCAACGAGCCGCTGGTCGAGATCACACAGGTAAAAGGCACATCGGATACCCACCCTGCTCTATCGCCGAACGACGAATGGTCTGATTTCGAAATCATGAAACTCCGCATTGCCTCGCGCCTCGAAAGTAAGCCAAACGGCAGTTACATTCGCGAAGCGTATTTGAACGGTATCACGATGCAGGATCAACAGGGATTCAATCCTTTTAAATTCGGTGTCATCGGTTCGAGCGATACGCACAACGCCACCTACGCCGGTGACGAAGACAATTATTGGAGCAAGGTTGGACTGCGCGACTCGGACGGCGTGCTGCGCGGCTCTGTACCCCTCGATGAGCCACGCGAAGGTGGCGAGGCTTATGCCGACACCTATTTTAACCAATGGGGAGCTGCAGGATTGGCTGCGGTGTGGGCTGAGGAAAATACCCGCGACTCGATTTATGATGCCTTCCGCCGCAAGGAAACTTTTGGCACCACAGGCCCTCGTATGAAGGTGCGCTTTTTTGCGGGCTATGACCTTCCAGAATTAGACGAGCCGAATTTGGTCGCACGCGCCTATGCCGACGGAGTAACAATGGGTGGCGATCTTTTAGCAGAGTCTTCCGAGTCTCCTGAGTTCATTGCGTGGGTTGCGCGAGATGCGATGAGCGCGCCCCTACAACGCGTACAAATTATTAAAGGGTGGGTGCAAGAGGGCATCGCGCAAGAGCGTGTCATCGACGTTGCCTGCTCCGGCGGCATGGCTGTAGATCCTGCAACCAACAGATGTCCAGACAACGGCGCATCGGTTGATATAAGCGACTGCAGTATTAGCAGCAATGTTGGTGAGGCCGAACTAAAGGCTAAATGGCGTGACCCAGATTTCGACCCTAGCCAGAATGCTTTCTACTACGTTCGCGCTCTCGAGAACCCCACTTGTCGCTGGTCGACATGGGACGCCGTCCGCGCCGGGGTAGAACCTCGACCAGACATGGCGACCACAATTCAAGAGCGCGTCTGGTCATCGCCAATTTGGATTACGCCTGCGAATTAGATTAATCCTATGCCTTCACTTTTACGCCAGCCGCTTGTGTGGTTCTTCTGCATTAGCGGCGCGCTTTTCATCGCTGACGCGCGGACTTCTAGTCAGCCGGAGGCTATCGTCGTCTCGCCCGCGGTACGCCAACGCATCGCCCTTCTGTGGGAAACGCAGATGGGCACCTCACCGAGTGCAAACGAGCTTGAATCGTTGATCGCCGGCTGGATAGAAGAGGAAGCATTGTATAGAGAAGCGATGCGGCTAGGACTCGATCGCGAAGACTCGATTATACGGCGGCGCCTTGTACAGAAATTAAACTTCATCGCAGAATCTGATCCGGTGGCAGAGCCCGAAGAGGCGACTCTTGAGGCATTCTACGAAAGCAACATTACAGACTATACCCTGCCCGAACGCCTCACCTTCTCGCAGCTCACTTTCAGAGAAGAAGCCTCGGCTTTTGCTGCACTCGACGCCCTTGCCTCCGGAGCCGACGCGGACGCACTTGGCGAGTCCACCATGCTCAACCGCACCTATTCCTATCGCAGCGCACTCGACATCAATTCCACCTTTGGTATGGGCTTCGCCGCACAGATAGACACCACCGTGCTGGGTAGCTGGCAGGGACCGTTCAAGAGTAGCTTCGGTTACCATCTACTCTTTCTGAACGGCGTCGAGCCGGAGCAAGCCACCCCTTTCTTTGCGGCTAGGGATAAAGTGCTGCGCGACTATTTTCAAGCGAACAAAAAATCGGCGCGCCAACGCTATGTCGAGAATCTCCTCGAGAATACCGAGATTCGTATCGAGTGAACGCGCTTTCTTCCATGCTTCTCATTACACACCTCACGGCGTTTTTTTCAGCGCGATCATTCGTTTGTGCACCATTAGCCCGTTATCGCACAAGACCTGCCGCACGCACTGCCGTTCTATTGTGCCTGCTCGGACTTGGACTGGTGATCGGCTTGCCCGCGCACGCGCACGAAATTCGCCCAGCCTATCTAAAGCTAACGCAGTTAAGCGCTGACGACGCAGCTAGCATGCGCGCTGACGAGGAGTTAACAGACAGCAATAACTCGGTCTTTTTCGAAGCCTCTCTGCGCCAACCGCAGATCGATGGCCGTTTTCTCGGGTTAGACCTCGCCACCAACTGTGCAGCACAGCTAACCAGTGCCAGTCTCTCAGGCGAAGCACTCATTGAGGTCTCACTGTTGACCTGCAATGACGAGCCTCTGAAGAAAATCGAAATACTCGGATTAGATCGCACGATGATAGACGCGCTTGTCAGTATTACGCGTCTTGATGGCAGCGAGTCCAACCATCTAATCACAGCACAAGAAACAAGTCTCGATCTTAGCAGTGATTCAGCGGCGCTACCGGCCTATCTGCTTGTAGGATTCGAACACTTAGTACTCGGCTATGATCATATTTTGTTCGTTCTCATGCTGCTCTATTTGGTTAGTAAACCGCGGCAAATTTTATGGGTCGTAAGCAGTTTTACGCTTGCGCATTCGCTCACGCTCGCTCTTTCGGCACTCGACGTTATGATAGTCGCGCAGCGACCCATCGAGGCTGCGATCGCGGCGAGTATTGTGCTTCTCGCCTATGAAACACTCACCGACCGACAGTCCCTTAGTCATCGGTTTCCGGCGCTTGTTGCCTTCAGCTTTGGTCTTATTCACGGACTCGGGTTTGCTGGCGCTCTCAGCGAGATCGGTTTACCGGAGGGCAGTAGGCTTGGCGCATTGCTCTTGTTTAATATTGGGATAGAGATAGGACAGATCGCAATCGTTGTTGGCGTTTTGATCGCGCTGCGGGCACTGCCGCTGAGACGGCTACCATTGCCCACTCAGACTTGGCTAAGAAGCTTACCTGCAGTGGCCATCGGTGGTGTCGCAAGCTACTGGTTTATAGAACGTGCGTTATCGATAGTGCTACCGCTGATCTCCTAGCGACCTTCGCGCGCCGCGAGCCCTGCCTACAGAGACTCTATTTGCTTTTTTTATTTTCGACGGATTCATCTTGATTAGGCGCTGCGGGTGACCGATCAGGACCGAGCGTATTGCGGACGGTCCCCGCGAGGGGTTTCTCCTCTTCCATCGCAGTCACAAGATTAAGTGTGCTTTTTAGGAATGTCATACCTACTGTCATTCCAAGAACGAGCGATAACCGCATAACCCAGGGGATATGCGTCCCCGTTAGGTATTCGCCAATCTCAGCAATCGCGATCATGGTAATAAGTGCGACGAAACACGTTTTCCACACATATTTGGCCATGTGATCTTCCCCCACCAATGTCTCTTTAATTTCTCGCAGACTCTATTCTACGCGCAGTCGCCTCTCTTAGCCTTCATGCGCTCTCTACAAATAGTTATCACCCACCGAGCAGGCGGCGATTCGACTAAGGTGGCTGTAGGGCAATCCTGTCTCAATGTGCCACTCGTTAAACTGTGCTTGAATCTTAGTAAGATCGCGCTTCGATGTAGGGTTCTCTGCGATATCGAGGCCGATGCTTCGCAGTAACACGACGACGTCGCGAGCAGGGATAAAACAATCTTTACCGACTCGTCGCAAGAACCAAAGCGCACTCTGCCCGCCGAGGCGAGAACCATTTTTCTTGAGATACGCCATGAGCCCTATTTGATCGTCCACCGGCCACTGCGCAATGAATTTACCGAAACCGCCGCTGCGCCGAGACTCATCCTGTACGAAGAAAACATTGTCCTGTAGCGCTTTGATCTTCTGCCAATTACGCACCACGCGTTTGTCGCTGGTAAATGCTTCCCATTGCTCGGGCGATAGATAGCTCAGCTTGCGCGGATCAAACCCAAGAAATGCCTCTTCGAAACTAGGCCACTTGTTTTCGATTACCTTCCAGCTAAACCCTGCCTGATTGATCGATTTGGTCATCATCGCAAGATAGCGATCGTCACCCAGCTCGATGAGCTGTTTATTAGTCGCCACTTTGGGCAGTAGTGCTTTTAGCGCACGGGCGCCGCCTTTGCGCGATTGGGCGCGTGATTGAATTTCGTCGAATCCGCTCATTGTTTCTACTTAGTGATGAGTTTGATTTAGGGCTAACTATGCCCAAGCGCCCTATTAAACGCCAGCGCTTAGCTCGACAGCCTGCCCGTGGGGCGTATTGAGATAGGCCGATTTCCATTGGTCTTTGCGCAGTACTAACTCATTAATACCCGTGAGCTTCTTTTCCTGCGCGATTGCTTCGAGTGCTGCAAGCCAATGCTCGTAGTAAGTATCACCTATATCGGCATCGCCCTGCGCCTGAGCGCTCTCGATTGCAGCCGTCAAATAACTCGCCCATTCGGGCCAAGTAAAGGCTCCGGCTTTATGCAAAGCAAGCACGAGGCCGAAGGCCGTGGCTTCCCAAGGTGCTTTAAAAACTGGGCCGTCTGCGTTCTTCGGCTGAAGCAAAAAGTCAGTCATGGGTAAGATAAGGCTCCCAAAGGTCGACAAAAATTCTGTCTTCATTGCATTCTTTTACACTGGCTTGGAGTGCATGCGACGGAAACAGGGCGACGCGCGCGAACGACACCGTGTAGAGTATTTCCCCAACAACCGCGTCCTCATCGCGGCGATGTGCGTTGGCGTCGGGATAAATGTGCACCCCGTTTATCGCGTGAATAATACCCATAGCGCCGTGAACATACTCAGGCGCGCGCGTATGACCCGCGTGAGTCATCGGCAGAACTTGCACCGTTGTCCCTACGGCGTACTTCGGCCGCCGCGAGTCGGACAGGCGCGTAGGCCCACCCTTTGCTAGCAATTCGGCTGCCTTGGCTGGAGAAGGCGGCTCGATTACCGGCTTGTTATGCCGCGGGATCGACAGGCTCGTTGAAATGTCGACGGAAGCGGCGAAGGGGAGCGATTCTAGTTCTTCTGGTTTTAGCAGACCTTTTGCATGCAGGAGCTTTTGCAGACCGACGAGCCAAGTCTCGTAATAGCTGTTATCTAAATAACGCTGTGGTTCCTGGCTTTCGCGCGCGTGGCGCGACTCATCGATATTCCACTGCCCGAGCATGCCGGTCGCAAGAGTCAGCGCAAACGCACGGCGTTCCCACTCGGCATGAAAAAGTGGTTCGTGTCTATCCGGAGCGCTTGCGTCTGGCTTACGCATCGGCAATACACGGCCGAAGCCTTGCTTGCCTCCGAGGTCGTGTGCGCCGATCACCTGCTAGCCTCGTTCGTCTCAGGCGGGTTTACTACCTCCACGCCAATCATCGCATTGCGAGTAACAAGTGCTGCAAGCTGCGCTTCGCTCCACCCCTCGGTGCCGGCCGGACGCTGCGGCAGAACGAGGTAGCGTAGCTCCGCGGTAGAGTCCCACACTTGCACGCGCGTGGTATCTGCTAGCTGCGTACCAAACTCTGCCAACACCGCTCTCGGCTCGCTTACTGCGCGCGATCGGTACGGTGCCGATTTGTACCAAGCAGGCGGCAATCCCAACACTGTCCATGGATAGCAAGAGCAGAGCGTACAAACAACGAGGTTGTGCACACTAGCGGAGTTTTCGACTACTTTTAGGTGTTCTCCCTGACGCCCCATAAAGCCTAGACTCGCCACCGCGTCGGTTGCATCAGCAAGTAATGCCTGCCGAAATTTAGCATTCGTCCACGCCTTGGCGACAACCTGCGCGCCATTGCGCGGGCCCACTCTATGTTCATAGGTGTCGATAATTTCGTTAAGCGTGTCGGGGTTCACTAGGCCTTTTTCGACTAGCAGGCTTTCAAGGGCCTTAACCCGCAGCTCTAGTTCTGGAGGCGGCGCTGTGTGGTCATGGTCATGGTCATGGTCATGGTCTTCAGAATTAGACATGCATGGGCCTCGGATAAAGTAAAAGAGTGACGCGTACTATTCGCGCTCTACAATAAAATCGAGCTGCGCATTGCGATAACGAGGCAGCCTGACAGCGGCAGCGACTGCCTCCATGGTGTTAAAAGGCGCATCGACTAATAGGCTGTTGAGCAACCAGGCAGGCAGGCTCGCACCCGGCTCGAGGTGGCCTTCGCTCGACGCCAGCACTTTGCCTTCGCCTAGCGGTTCGAAGCGCCAGCCAGACACCGCACTCGGCAGCCTTATCCGCTTTGGGTTCTCGGGTAACACACCCTCGATACTGCGGTTATCTAGCTCGACAATGCTCGTTATCGGATCTTGGGTCCACACAAAATGCATGACAACGTCGCGGTCTTTGATAGGGAACGGCATGTCGTTATGCCGGTAAACGAATTGCTCTGTCGCCGACAGTCGCTCGACCGTATAAGACTCAGCGCAGCGCGCCTCGAGCAGGCCACAGGCGCTAGGATCGTCGATTAAGGCCACGAGCGAGCTCAGACGGACATCCTCGAGAATCATCTCTGCGCGCACAGCGGCGAAAGCCGATCCCGCCTGCTCGCGAGTGAAAACCCGGATACCATTCTGCTCTTTACGCAGTACCCAGTCGG
>JALRKV010000119.1 GCA_023254735.1 Pseudomonadales bacterium
GAAGGGGCAGGTGAGGAAGTGCTCGACGCATCCCCCAACGGGTTCAACGGAGAGGTGAGAGGCAACGCTGAGTGGGGTGAAGAGGGGTGGAAGGTAGAAGGAGATCCCGGACATTCCTTTGTCTTCGATGGAAACACCTTATTTAATGTCGTCAATTGTCAGTTATTGTGTCGACTTGGCTGGCAGTGTCCCATGAGTGTCCCACGAGTGAGGAGGGTGGTTAAGGACCACACGCTAATCTGCCCAGTAATCACGAGGTCGCTCTTTAGCCAGCCCTCGTTCGGTCCTGTTTACGTGAATAACGTAGCACCCCAGCTCATTGGGCTTAAACCGGGTAGGATGGCCGTCTCCCGCTGTGACAACTAACTCACTACCAGATTGCTCTACAAGCGCATAGGAGCGACCTTGAGCGTCAAATAACCTATCGCCAACCAGCACCTCTCGATCGTCCAGATACCGTTTGATCTGCATATTTGGGGCCTCCGTGAAGGGCTAAAGCCTGTATTGTAACCTCGCGTGTCAAGCGGACGCAGACCCCACCCCCGGCAGTACACCCACTAGCACAGTAAGGTTCCTTTTATGTAAATTACATAATAAGCTGCAAACATAGTGGTCCTATTTACAAGCATTATGAGAACAACGACCCTAGATACTAAGTTTTCGACCATTGAATTAATATGACGGTAAGTGAGTCCGTCAACGGATGGAAGTTTGTCTGATTTTGATATTTGTAATAGATGTTGAGTCGCTTCGTTTGCTTACCCAGTGCTTACCTAGATAAAAAGGCATCTACGACGATTGATGTAAATATCTGATTATTATGGTAGCTACGGGTGGACTTGAACCACCGACCCCAGCATTATGAATGCTGTGCTCTAACCAGCTGAGCTACGTAGCCACAAAGAGATGCGCTGTGCCGCGCAAACGATGATCGTTCGGGGCGCCTGCGCCGAGAGTTGACTAACTCTTGAAGAGGACTCAACAATTCTCGAAGGACGCGAATTCTGGCGATTTTGCGTCCTTTTGTCAAGATTAGACGTTGAATCTAAAGTGAATAACATCGCCGTCCTGCACAATGTATTCCTTTCCTTCTAAACGCCATTTGCCGGCGTCTTTGGCGCCGTTCTCGCCTTTGTTCTCGATATAGTCATTGAAGCCCACAATCTCGGCGCGTATGAACCCCTTCTCGAAGTCTGTGTGAATCACCGCTGCTGCCTGCGGGGCCGTGGCGCCTTGCTTAACCGTCCATGCGCGGACCTCTTTGGGGCCCGCTGTAAAGTAGGTTTGCAGTCCGAGTAAGGCGTAGCCTGCGCGGATAACTCGGTCGAGGCCGGGCTCTTCCATGCCCATCTCTTGAAGAAACTCGTCGCGTTCGTCGTCTTCGAGTTCGGCGATCTCGGCTTCGAGTTTATTACACACAGGAACGACCTGGGCGCCTTCGGATTCGGCGATTGCGCGTACTGCATCTAAGTGTGGATTGTTTTCGAACCCATCCTCGTCGACGTTGGCGATATACATTACCGGCTTGATCGTGAGCAAATGCAGGCTGTAAATCGCCTTCAGGTCATCTTCGCTTAAGTTTAGGCTTCTAACGGGTAGGGCGAGATCGAGGTGAGCTTTGACGCGCTTCAACACCTCGGTATTCTTCGCTGCGTCCTTGTCTCCGCTTTTCATGAGGCGCGCAAAACGCTCGATGCCTTTTTCCACTGATTCCAAGTCGGCGAGTGCCAACTCGGTGTTGATTGTCTCGATATCGGCCGCAGGATCGATGGTGTCAGCTACGTGGGTAACATTGCTGTCTTCGAAGCAGCGAACAACGTGTGCGATGGCATCGGTTTCTCGGATGTTGGCGAGGAACTGATTGCCAAGGCCTTCGCCTTTAGAGGCGCCCGCGACGAGACCTGCAATGTCGGTGAACTCAACAGTCGTGGGGATTACTTTCTGGGGTTTGACGAGTTCGGCGAGTTGATTCAGCCGCGCATCGGGAATCGATACGATGCCCGAGTTGGGTTCGATGGTGCAGAAAGGGAAGTTTTCGGCGGCGATTCCTGCCTTTGTGAGCGCGTTAAACAGCGTTGATTTGCCGACATTAGGTAGGCCGACGATTCCGCATTGTACTGGCATTTTTAGCTCTCGCTTTACGTTAGTTCTGTCGTTGTTAGTTGTTAAAGATTAGTCGCTGTGCAGAAGCCTCATCGCCTCTTCCCACTCGCCGTTAACCGCCTTTGGCATTACGCGAATGGCGTCTTCTATATCTCGCATGATCAAGTCGGCTTCCGATCGCGACGGATCGCCTAGCACATAGTTCGCCACCATCGACTTGTGACCGGGGTGGCCGACGCCGATGCGCAGGCGGTAAAAGTTACGCGCGCCTAAGGCGCTAATGATGTCTCGCATGCCGTTGTGGCCGCCGTGTCCGCCGTCGTGTTTGAGACGGGTGACACCGACGTCAAAGTCGATCTCATCATAGGCGACGAGAATATTCTCGGGTTCAATTTTGTAGAAGTTGCACACTGCTGCAACCGATTTGCCACTGCCATTCATAAAGGTCGTTGGGAACAGCAGTTTTACCTCCCGATTCGCAATATTGATGCTGCCAAATTCGCCGAAAAACTTGGTCTCGCCGCGCAGCTCTCCGCCATAGCTCTTGGCGAGATGATGCAGGAAAATGACTCCGGCATTGTGCCGAGTAGAGTCATATTTAGGACCGGGATTGCCAAGGCCGACAATAAGTTTAATTGGGCTTGTCTGCATGATTCGCGCTGTTCGGTATCGTTTACGTGGCCGCTATTGTAGCAGCATAGTGCGGGTCGGGTATTCGTTGTAGGGCGCTGAGGTAGACACAAAAAAGGGCCGGGTTTTAGCCCAGCCCTTTTCGAATAACGCATCCTTCTGAGAAAGACTGTTACTCGCCAGCGTCCTCTGACGCGTCGTCTCCATCAGCCTTGTCGGCTTTTTCACCCTTAGGTGCTTTTACTGTGGCTACTGCGAGGTCGCCGTCTTCGTGCGTGAGTGACACACTCGTGACGCCGGCAGGCAGGGGGATGTCCGAGATGTGGACAGTCGAACCGACTTCAACCTTGAGCATATCCACTTCGATAAACTCTGGAAGGTCTTTAGGCAGGCAGTCTACTTCAATCTCGTTGAGAGTCTTAAGGATGCTGCCGCCGCCGATCTTAACGCCTTCACACTTCTCTTCATTGATGAAGTGGAGTGGTACCTTAACAGTGATCGACTGCTTTTCATTGATGCGCAGAAAATCCGCATGCAGAATGAACGGCTTGGCTGGGTGGCGCTGCAGCGCTTTAATGACCGCCTTCTCTTTCTTCTTGCCGATGTTTAGCGTGATAACGTGCGAAAAGAACGCTTCGTTACTCGTCGCCTTGATGATGTCCTTGTGGGGAATCGTTAGCGAGATCGGGTCTGCGTCTCCGCCGTAAAGGACGGCGGGAATGTTACCTTCCAAACGACGTAGGCGGCGGCTCGCACCTTTCCCTAGGTCGGTTCGGACCGTGCAATCTAATTCAAATACATCTGTAGACATTATGTCTCTCCTGAGTATCCCTTGCGGGAACCCTAACTCGCTTGCGACCGGCTTATTAGGGTGTTTAGTAAATGGCTAAAAATCGCATGATTGGTAGCCGGGTTATCCGCGCGACGCGGCGCTACCTATATTAGGTATTGTCGAACATCGCGCTGATGGATTCTTCGTTGCTTACGCGGCGAATAGATTCGGCGAGAAGCTTTGCCATCGAGAGTTGGCGAATTTTTCCGCAGTTTTTAGCCTCTTCGCTCAATGGAATAGTGTCGGTAACCACGAGTGAGTCGAGGTTAGAATTCTCGATATTCTTAATCGCGGGGCCTGAAAGCACCGGATGCGTGCTGTACGCGACGACTCGCGCGGCGCCGTGCTCTTTGAGTGCGTCCGCGGCCTTGCAGAGGGTGCCCGCCGTATCGACCATATCGTCGACGATTAGACAGGTACGATCGGCAACATCGCCAATAATGTGCATGACCTGAGCGACGTTAGCCGCGGGGCGACGCTTATCTATGATCGCGAGGTCTACGTTGAGTTTTTTCGCAACCGCGCGGGCGCGAACGACACCGCCTATGTCCGGTGATACGACGATGAGATTTTCGTAATTCTGACGTTCGATATCGTCTGTTAACACCGGAGAGCCATAGACGTTGTCAACTGGGATGCTAAAGAACCCCTGTATCTGCTCGGCGTGCAGATCGACGGTTAACACGCGGTTTACGCCGACGGCGCCAATCATGTCGGCGACCACTTTCGCGCTAATTGCCACGCGCGCCGAGCGCACTCGGCGATCTTGGCGGGCATAGCCAAAATAAGGAACCACGGCGGTGATTCTGTTGGCGGAGGCGCGGTGCAGCGCATCGGCCATGAGCAGAAGCTCCATGATGCTGTCGTTGGTCGGTGCGCAGGTCGGTTGAATGACGAAAACGTCTTTACCACGCACATTCTCATTCAACTCAACGCTGATCTCGCCGTCAGAAAACTTACTAATGCTCGCATAGCCAAGCGGAAGGCCGATGTGCTTCGCGATTGCGTCTGCGAGAGCGGGGTTGGCGTTGCCACTGAAGACCATCAAATTATTTGCCACGAATAATTACCTTTAGAGTTGGGGGCGTGCTCGGATTGGGATCGCGCTGGCGATGATCGGCACGGAGCCGGGCTTTAGATATTCTTTGTACTCGTGGCTTCCGAGTCGGTCGTCAGATGACCAACTGGTGAGAATGTGGCTGGGGTGGCTGGATTCGAACCAACGCATGCAAGGATCAAAACCTTGTGCCTTACCACTTGGCGACACCCCAACAAACTTTTAAACGGCAGCCGCAAATGCGTCGTGCCTATGTCTTTAATTATGCGGCCGTAGTTTACACCGTCTTTGCGAAGATCGCTACGGTTGAAGCCCATTTAACGCGCGATCTCATCGACTCCGCGGGCAACGAAGCCAGTGCAGTAGTCTGGCAGCTCGCTCAGTGCCGCCTGCGCCGCCCCAGGGTCGTTGAACTCGGCGAAAACACTCGCGCCGGTTCCTGTCATCCTAGCGCTCGCAAACTGCGCTAGCCAATCGATTGTTGCCGCAACTGGTGGATAGAGTCTGCGTGTGACCGCTTCGCAGTCATTGCGCGACTTACCCATCAGAAAGTCGCGCATTTTGATCGCTTGCGTGTTTCGTGTCAAATCGGGCTGGGCGAATATTTCAGCGGTCGATACCGAGCAGTTAGGTGTCGCAACGAGGTAGTGCCTCTCGCCCAGCGAGATGTCGGTGAGCTTTTCGCCAACGCCTTCTGCCCACGCGCTGTGTCCGTGCACAAACACTGGGACATCGGCGCCAAGCGTGATTCCTAGCTCGCAGAGCTGCGCATTAGTTAGCCCGAGATCCCAAAGCCGATTGAGGGAGACGAGCGTCGCGGCGGCGTCCGAACTGCCTCCACCGAGGCCCGCGCCCGCGGGCAGGCATTTGTTGATAAGAATGTCGGCGCCAAGGGATTTGTCGGCGCATTTGGCGCGCAGCAGCTCTGCCGACCGCAAGATGAGATTGCCATCCAGCGGCATGGTGCTCGCTGTCGGTCCTTGGGCGGATAGGCTTAGATGCCCCGCTTTGTTCGGGGAAAAGCTCAGCTCGTCGCCGTAGTCGAGAAGCTGAAAAAGCGTCTGGAGTTCGTGATAGCCGTCCGCTCGCCTGCCTGTGATATGAAGGAAAAGATTAAGTTTCGCGGGCGCGAGACAGTGTATGGCGTCGGTAGTCATCAATCGAGAGTCCAGTTTAACCCAACAAAGACGAGCCGAATGTCTTCCTCGCTGCGGCTCACCTCGATGCGCCGAGGCAGCGAAATGTTGGCGTACTGCCTCGGATCGGGGTAGTTGATGAGCCACCCGTCCTGTTCTATTTGCGCGAGATGGTTGAATTCATTGAAGGTGAGCTGAGCGCGGGGGCGCGGCGCAGGTAGACCTTTGATCCAGTAGTTAAGCGAGGACACCGGAAGCTCATAGCCGAGCTCGCGTAAGATCAGCTTCTCTGGCGTTCGCGCCTTGCTGACTCGCCCGTCTGTTTCTAGAGTGACGCTTCCTGGCTTGCCGGTGATGCGGGTGTTACCCGCATTGAATGTGCCCCACAGGCGAATAGCATAGTCATCGCGCGCTTGCTGCCAGTTGATCCGTGGCGTGTAAGACTCACCCTCGTAGCGGACATTGACGCGTCCCCTGAGCTCCCATGTCGACAGCTTCTCGAGATCAGATTTCAGCCTGGCCCAGTCGGGATTGCTCGCGGCAGGGGGCGCAAGCGGGGCGAGCGTGCAGCCATGAAGCACGAGTAGCGCAAAAGCGCAGCTCACAAGCCGAGTGACAGACGACACCATACGCTATGCCGGCTCGTCGTCTGCGGCGAGGGCTTGTAAGCGTTTCATCGCCTCAGTGATGAGCGGATCCCCTGGAGCCCCTTCTAACGCGCGCTGCCAAACCACCATCGCCTCTTCGCGACGTCCCATCATCCAGAGAATTTCACCCATATGTGAGGCTACCTCGGGGTCGGGGAAGGCGGCGAACGCGCGGCGAATGTTTATTAGCGCCTCTTCGTAGCGACCCAGTTTGTACTGCGCCCAGGCTAAACTGTCGGTTGTTGCGGGGTCGCCGGGGTTTAGCGCTATTGCAGATTCGAGCAGGGCAAGCGCTTCTTCGTAGCGTGTGGTTTGATCTGCGAGCATGTAACCGAGATGATTCAGCGCTCGCGCATCATCGGGTTTGATTGCAATTATCGTCCGAAGATCTGCTTCTGAACCCGCGAGGTCTTTTATCGAATCGAAATACAGCACGCGGGCAAACAGGAGATCAACCTCGCCGGGATAGCGATTGAGGCTCCTGTCGAGCAGCTGCTTCGCCTCAGCGGACAAGCCGGCCTGTTGCAGCAACTGCGCCTCCATATTAATGAAAAGCACTTCGAGTCGGGGCTGACCACGCGAGAGGCGCTGCAACCAGTCATGCGCCGCCGCGACTGCGCCAAGTTGAATCGATAGTCGCGTCGCCTGCTGCTGAGCGCCCAAGAAGTTATTGGTTCCGATGGAGACTAAGCGGTAATTGTCGATTGCGCGCTCGAGCTCACCCTGTCGCTCGAAGGCGGTCGCGAGGTAGTAGCGACTCTCATCGACGCGCTCCCCTGAGTCGATAAGGCGCTGGAAAAGCGCTTCCGCCTCGTCGTATTCCTCGATCTCGAGGTGAACCAAGGCTTTAGCGTAGACCGCTTCCCAGTTGTCAGCATTTTGTTCGATAAGTAGTGAGTACTCTAGAAGGGCGTCGTCGAATTTTTCCTGCGCGATGTAGAGGCGTGCAAGGCTCGCTCGCAGGACTGGATCATTGGAGAAAATTTTGACGCCGGCTCTCATTACGCGAGCAGCTTGCTCACCACGGCCCATGTTCTGCAGAATCTGCGCTTCGAGAAGGATGGTTCCCGCGGTTTGGGTAACGTGGGATCGCGCTTCATCGAGGGCGGCTAGGGCAGCCTCATACTCGCCGCTCTGTGCTAGGAGCTGGACTCGGGCCAGCGCTAAGCTGTCGTCGTCGGGGAACTGTTCGAGCAGTGGCTCCAAAGCCTGTATGAGTAATGCGCGCGACTGAGGGTTAAGCTGCCCAGTGCGGGAAGACAGCGCCGAGAAATCGATGCTGCCGCCTAACTCAAGCACCCGTGCCATACGCGGGATTGCGCGATCGAACGCACCGTTTTCTAAGTATTCGATTGCGAGAAGAAGCTGAGGCTGAGGATCTTTCGGCGCTACAGAGGCCCAAACTAAACCTAGCTGGAGCAGGGCGTTGGTGTCGTTCGCAATCGACGCAAACTGCACCGCGCGCAGTATTACGCCGAGGTCTTTGGTACTGAGTGCAAGATCGAGGTAGCTGTCGCCGGCGGCAACAATGTCGCCCGAGTTAGCCTCTAATTCACCGACTATCGCGCGGTAGAGTTGCTCTTCGGTGAACGCGCCGTATTCTGTTTTTGCCTCGGGAGAGGGGCTCTGTTTGGGAGCATCGGCGGTCACAGGCAGTTGCGCCTGTCGCGATGCCGTCTCCGTGGCAGCGGCTGCGTCAGGCTCAGGTAGCACAGTGCAACTTGCAAGCAGCGCAAGCGCTGTGAGTGCTGCAAGTGGCTGTTTTCGGTTAATTCTCATCGCGGCAAGCCTGATACGGGGTTGTTTCACTGTGTCTCCATAATAGCGCCAGCTGAGGCGCGTATACTAGCCCGATTGGACCTTTGGGTGTTTCTTATCACTGCCGAATTACGGGTAATCATGTCCGCAGGTATTCTCGCGATTCCCGTAGACGCCTCCGATTGTGCACTTATTCGCGACTCTGCAGGTCTTAATGGGCGCGTCCGAAGGGTCAGGTTCTAATGGGCAGGTACTTGGTAATTTAGTACCATACCCAACTATTTTTGATGTTGCTTGGGCCAGTGGCTTAGGCCTCTTATTCAGTACGACGTCACGCCATGTCGCAGGTCAGCATGTCACGATGTGAAATTAGCTAGGCGCATACTAAATCGATGGCACTGATATTAATCGGGATTAATCACACGACTGCGACCGTCGCTTTACGTGAAAAGGTTGCCTTTCCGCCGGAGGTGGTGCAGCGCGCGCTCGCTGAACTGTGCCAGATCGATTCTGTTAATGAGGCGGTTATCGTCTCTACCTGTAATCGCACCGAGCTCTATCTTGGCTGTGAATCCGATCAGCGCCAAAGCGAGAAGGTTATCGATTGGCTTGCCAGATTTCATGGGCTTGAGCGTCAAGAACTCGATACAAGCAGCTATGCCTTCGAGGATGCTGAGGTCGTGCGGCATTTAATGAAAGTCTCGTGCGGGCTGGACTCGATGGTCTTGGGCGAGCCGCAGATACTGGGTCAGATTAAGTCTGCGTTCGCGGTCTCCAAAGAATTTGATGCCGTGGGTCCTGCGCTTGGTCGGGTTTTCCAAGACTCGTTTTCGATCGCAAAGCAGGTGCGCACTCAAACCGCTATTGGTCAGAATCCCGTTTCAGTAGCCTACGCGGCAGTGACGCTCTCGGAGCGCATATTCTCTAATCTCGCTAGCCTCAATGTGCTTTTAATCGGCGCGGGTAAAACAATTGAGCTGGTGGTTACACATCTTTACGATCGCGGCGTGCGCAATATTGTAGTTGCCAACCGAACGCTGGATAACGCGCTAGATATGGCGGGTAAGTTTGGGGGGCACGGCGTGCTGCTTTCAGATATACCCGAGCGTTTGGTTGAGGCCGATATCGTCGTTTCATCAACTAATAGCCAGCTACCGCTGCTCGGAAAAGGAACGGTCGAAAGCGCGCTTAGAAAGCGTAAGCATAAGCCCATGCTGCTCGTCGATCTCGCCGTGCCACGCGACATCGAAGCCGAAGTTGGTGAGATACCCGATGCGTATCTGTATAGCATCGATGACATTGCCGAGGTTATCGAAGATGGCGTTAAGTCTCGCGAAGAGGCTGCCGCTGAGGCGAAGAAGATCATCGAGGAGGGGGTGCGTGAGCATCTCAAACAGCAGCGCGCGCTCAACGCTGTCGCAACGCTGCGCGCCTTTAGGGAGAATGCCGATTCAATTCGCGAGAGCGAACTACAGCGGGCGCTCAAGTCACTCGAAAAAGGTGAGGCGCCGGAGGCTGTGGTGAGCGCGTTGGCGCGAGGTCTCACAAATAAGCTGATTCATGCGCCCAGCGTACAGATGAAAAAAGCGAGCGCCGAGGGGCGGGATGAGTTCCTCCTGCTTATTCGTGAACTGTATGAGCTAGAATCAGAATCCGATTGAATAAGCCTGTACGTAAAAAACGCTCATCTCGCTGCACAAACTACTCTAACGCGCGGTAACGTAAAGCCGCAGGAAAACCCAAAAAATGAAAGATTCGATACGGCACAAACTCGACAACCTCAGGGATCG
Organism: Pseudomonadales bacterium; assembly: GCA_023254735.1. Classification (GTDB taxonomy): domain Bacteria; phylum Pseudomonadota; class Gammaproteobacteria; order Pseudomonadales; family Pseudohongiellaceae; genus UBA9145. The sequence continues at coordinate 9,954 of JALRKV010000119.1, forward strand.
TTTTGGCGAGCTCGAGGCGCTGTTGAGTGACGCCGAGGTAATAGCCGATCAAACGCGATTTCGTGATCTGTCGAAAGAGTATGCCGAATTGGAGGAGCTCGTTCAGACGTTCGATCGTTATGTGGCTGCCGAGGGTGATCTTGAACAGGCGCGTGAGATGCAAAAAGACAGCGATCCCGAAATCAAGGAAATGGCGGCAGAGGAGGTCGCCAATAGCGAAGCGCTCATCATCGAGTTAGATCTTACCTTGCAGACCCTATTGCTTCCTAAAGACGAGAAAGACAGCTGCAATGTCTTTCTTGAAATTCGTGCAGGTACCGGCGGTGATGAGGCTGCGATTTTTTCCGGAGACCTCTTTCGGATGTACTCCCGCTACAGTGAACTGCAGGGCTGGCGTATGGAGATGATTACCGAGCGTCACGGTGAACACGGTGGCTATAAAGAATTGGTCGTTCGCATTGAAGGCAAAAATGTCTACGAGCGGCTAAAGTTTGAGTCGGGCGCGCATCGCGTTCAGCGTGTCCCAGAGACGGAAACGCAGGGCAGAATACATACTTCTGCGTGCACCGTTGCGATCATGCCAGAGATGGAAGGTATCGAAGAGATCGAGATTAATAAGGCCGATCTGCGCGTCGATACATTCCGAGCCAGCGGCGCCGGTGGCCAGCACGTCAACAAAACCGATTCGGCAATTCGTCTTACGCATATTCCAACCGGCGTTGTGGTCGAGTGCCAGGACGAGCGATCACAGCACAAAAACCGCGCGCGAGCGATGTCTCTGCTGCAGGCTAAACTCATGGACGCAGCAACGTCGGCGCAGCAGCAGGAAGAATCTGACAACCGCCGCAAACTTGTTGGCAGCGGGGATCGTTCTGAAAAAATACGCACCTACAACTATCCGCAGGGCAGGGTGACGGATCACCGTATTAAGCTGACGCTATACAATCTTGCCGAGATTATGAATGGTGAACTCGGTGCAGTCATTCAGCCGCTGATCAACGAATATCAAGCAGACCTTCTCGCTGGGCTTTCTGGCGAAGACTAAACGAGACTCTATGCATCGCGGCTTTCGAGCAACGCCATGGTAACTATTGCACAAGCGCTTGCGCGCGCAACTTCTGGCGCCACGCCGGTCGACGAGACAGCGGAATCGCTGCGCTTCGAGGCTGAGCTGCTTCTGATGAATGCGCTAGGCTACAGTAGGGCGAGTTTACTCACATGGCCCGAACGGGAAATCGCACCTTCAGCCCTCGCTTCATTCGAGCAGGCTCTCAGCCGCAGGCTTGCAGGTGAACCGATTGCCTATATTCTCGGCACAAAAGAGTTTTGGGATTTCGAACTTGTTGTCTCACCAGCCGTGCTCATTCCCCGACCCGAAACAGAATTATTAGTTGAATCGGCGCTAGAAATAGTGGTTCACCGTGAGGGCATTCAGCATCTACTCGATCTCGGCACGGGCAGCGGTGCTGTCGCTATCGCTCTTGCACGCGCTGCAGAAAGGATTCGGGTTATTGGCACGGATTTAAGCTGTGATGCGCTGACACTCGCGCGAGAGAACGGTGGTCGTCTCGCTGGCGATAATTTGGGTTTCGTGCAAGGCTCCTGGCTCTGTCACGAGCTGTGCGCTGCGATTGCCGAGTACTGGAAGGCAGACGCCGCGGGCCTCGTTGATGTTATTGTGTCGAATCCACCCTATATCGCCCCCGAAGACCCGCACCTTTCGCGCGGCGATTTGGTACACGAGCCAACGCTCGCCTTGAGCTGTGATGACGCAGGGCTTGCGGCAATTAAGACAATCGTTAGCGAAAGCAAACGGGTACTAAAGCGAGGCGGGTGGTTGCTTTTCGAACACGGTTTTGATCAGCGTGATGCAGTGGCCGATCTGCTGCGAGCGGCAGGCTTCGATTCGATCGAATGCCTGCAAGACATCGCTGGGCAAGATCGGGTTACGCGCGGCAGGCTTAGCTAGCGGCTCGTCCCCGGATGGCGAGGCGAATAGCAAATGTAGAATGCCGGATAGCGAAAGACGAAAGACGAAAGACCAATAGCCAATACAAGGGATCGACATAAATGAAAGATGATCAGCTTTTAAGATACAGCCGGCAGATCATGCTCCCTCAAGTCGACATTGTGGGGCAGCAAGCTTTCCTCGACTCTCACGTGGTGATTGTCGGCGTCGGGGGGCTCGGCTCGCCGGCGGCGATGTATTTAGCTGCAGCGGGAGTTGGCAGTCTCACCTTGGTCGATGACGACGTCGTAGAGTTAAGCAATCTGCAGAGGCAACTCGCACACGCTGAATCTGATCTAGGCAAAAGCAAGGCAGAATCCGCCGCAGCGACACTCAGGGGAATTAATTCAGAGGTTGAGGTGCAGGCAGTCAACCGCCGTGTGGGCGCCGCAGAACTCGGCCAGCTGGTAAGCAGTGCCGATGTGGTGCTCGATGCGACCGATAATTTCGACACTCGGTTTGCGATCAACCGCGCCTGCCTTGCAGCTGGTGTCCCGTTAGTTTCCGGCGCCGCGATACGCCTCGAAGGTCAGGTTGCAGTTTTCGATAGTCGACTCAGCACCAGTCCCTGCTACGAATGCCTCTATAAAGGAGGAGAAGGTGGTGACCTCACCTGCGCAGACAATGGGGTGCTTGCGCCGGTTGTCGGGATAGTCGGCGCGATGCAGGCTCTGGAAGCCCTGAAGTTGATCGCAGGATTTGGCGAGCCTCTAATCGGCAGGTTGCTTCTCCTCGACGCATCGACACTGCAGTGGCGCGAGATGAAATTGCCTCGCGACCCGAATTGTGCGGCTTGTGGCACGATTGAAGTAAGCCCTGCATAGGGCTATCATGCGGTCGCCCCGAGAGTTAGGCTTCGTCGCACAAGGCTTGTGCTGGCGTCCAACCCCGCTTTTGCGCAGAGCTTCGGCCCGATGCGAAACCGAGCAGTCTGTTTTCTCACTTAAACCTATTGGAATACCGGATATCTATGCATTCACCAACCGATCACAATGAATCGACGCCAGAGGCGCAGGATGAAGTGGTAGAGCAAAGCGTCGACCAGGTCGATGCACTCGAGGCCACTGAGGTGCCGGTAGCGCTAGAAACAACCCCAGCGGGCGAGATTGCTGAGGTTGATTCAGCGCACGGCAACGAGGAGTCTGTCGTGATCGAAGTTCCAGAGTCACAAAAAGTCTCGTTCGATACATTCGATCTACAGACGCCTCTGCGCAAAGCAATCGACAAGCTAGGTTTTGAATTCTGCACGCCGATTCAGGCGCAAAGCCTCGTTCATACTTTGCTGGGTCACGACGTCACAGGTAAGGCACAAACGGGCACTGGAAAGACGGCGGCCTTCCTGATTACGATTATCAATGATTTGCTAAGCAACCCTATTAGCGAGAAGCGCTACCTCGCTGAGCCGCGCGCGCTGGTCGTTGCCCCGACTCGCGAGTTAGCCATTCAGATTGCAAGCGACGCCGATCTATTAAATAAATACAGTGGGCTACACACAGTCACATTAGTTGGCGGCGAAGATTATCAGAAGCAGACGCGTGCGCTCGATGAACGACCGGTCGATATCGTTGTCGCGACGCCAGGAAGACTTCTTGATTTCGTCAGCAACGGCAATCTCCATCTCGGCATGATTGAGCTCATGGTGTTAGATGAAGCCGATCGTATGCTCGATATGGGCTTTATCCCTCAGGTCCGCCAGATCGTTGCTCGCACTCCTCGCAAGGATTGTCGCCAGACACTATTGTTTAGTGCGACCTATACGCCTGAGATCGTCGAGCTATCGAATCGCTGGGCGATGGATCCGATTATGGTCGAAGTTGCACCGGAGCGGGTCGCGGCGGATGCCGTCGAGCAAATTGTGTACCTTGTTACGACGGCCGACAAATACAATCTGTTGTACAACTTAATCAAGGAGCCGAAGGCTGAGCGCATCATGGTATTCAGCAACAGGCGCGATCAGGTACGAAAACTCGCCGATAACTTGCATCGAAACGGCATCAGCGTTGGAATGTTATCGGGTGAAGTCGCCCAAAATCAGCGAATTCGAACGCTCGATAATTTCAAGGAAGGCAAGCTGCAGGTATTAGTCGCAACCGATGTCGCAGGTCGCGGGCTCCATATCGATGACGTAACGCACGTAATCAACTACACGCTGCCGGAAGAACCCGAAGACTACGTCCACCGCATCGGCCGCACGGGGCGAGCGGGGGCGGTAGGAACCTCCATCAGCTTTGCCTGCGAAGAAGACTCCTTTCTGTTGCCCGACATCGAAGAGCAGTTAGGCATGAAGCTAGAGTGCATCCATCCAGACGAAAAGCTATTAGACGAGGCGCCCAAATTCGAACGCGAGTCTAAGTTTAAGTCGAAAGACGGTCCTCGCACGGGCGGTTCGCGATCAACCGGCGGCGCCTCGCGCGGCCCGCGCGGGCGTTAGCTCTCAGCAAGCGTTAGGTAGGAGGAGCCATGTCTGAGCGGGGTCGCTCAGGCTTGCACGGCGAGTGAGGTACGAGCGATGGCGCCGCAGTCAATTAGCGCCTGCGCGTACTCGCCGGATTTTCTGTGCCGTGACACGTGATCTAAAAACGTCGACCCATTTCCCAGAGTGACATTGATGTCATGCCCGCGCTCTACAAAAATTCGCACGAAGCGCGCGAAGAGCTCAGCCGTCATGCCGCGATAGGCGCGCAGCAAGCAGTGATAGTCTGCGGGCAGATCATCAGGCGGTAACAGCGCAAGAAAATCAGCCAGCCTTTCATCCGACCAATCTTCATCTCTCACTGCTTTTTGCGTGCGCTCGGCGCCGCGTTTCTTTTCACTACTCATCGTTTGTGTTGCTCATCCGCCTGTTGATTTCAAAGTCCTGAGAATAGTTCCGCGCTGCTATAAACGCTAACTCAGTTTGCTACGCAGAATTTCGTTTACCTGCGCAGGATTCGCTTTTCCTTTCGACAACTGCATGCATTGACCAACTAAGAAGCCTATGACCTGCACCTTCCCGTCTCTATATTGCTGCACTTGATCGGGGTTATTCGCGATTACTTGATCGACGAGACTTTCGAGCGCGCCACTGTCGGTGACCTGCTTAAGTCCCTTGGCTTCTATAATCTCATCGACATCTCTGTTGTCATCGAGCATGGCCTCAAAGACGGTCTTCGCAATTTTGCCGGATATAGTGTTGTCTTTAATGCGTTGAATTAGAGTCGCCAAGCGCTCTGCCTGAATCGGAGAGTCACTCAGCTCCCAGCTATGTTTATTGAGTAGCGCCTGTAAATCTTGGCTTACCCAGTTGGCTGCAAGCTTTGCATCGCCGCTGAGTTTTGCTGTGGTCTCAAAATAATCAGCCATTTCGCGAGTGGCAACGAGCACGCCAGCATCGTATTCGCTAAGGCCGTAGTCGGATACGAACCGTGCCGCCCGCGTGTCTGGAAGTTCTGGTAGCGTGGCACGAATCGCGTCGATGTAAGCGTCGTCAATTACGATGGGTAAAAGGTCTGGTTCGGGGAAGTAGCGATAATCGTTCGCTACTTCTTTGCTGCGCATTGAGCGCGTCTCGTCTCTGTCGGCGTCATAAAGCCGTGTTTCCTGCACAATACGACCACCGTCCTCGAGAACGTCCTTTTGCCGCTGAACCTCGTGATTAATTGCCTTCTCGACAAATTTAAACGAGTTGATGTTTTTAATTTCAGTGCGCGTACCAAACTCTTTCTGACCCACGGGTCTGATCGACACGTTGGCGTCGCAGCGCATCGAACCCTGCGCCATGATGGCGTCCGAGATGTCGAGATAGCGAATGATTGAATGCAGCTTCTTAAGGTAGGCGACCGCTTCTTTTGCACTGCGCAGGTCGGGTTCGGAAACAATTTCAAGCAGCGGTGTGCCCGCACGGTTCAGGTCGATTCCGGTCATTCCTTGATAGTCTTCGTGCAAGGATTTTCCCGCATCCTCTTCCATATGTGCCCGCGTTACACCAATTATTTTTTCGCTGCCGTCGTCGAGTGAAATAGTCAAAGAGCCCTTGCCGACGGTGGGGAAATCGAGTTGACTGACCTGATAGCCTTTCGGCAGGTCTGGATAGAAGTAATTCTTTCTATCAAACACCGAGCGCTTGCCAATCTCGGCACCTATCGCTAGGCCAAATTTGACGGCCATCGCCACGGCCTTTTCATTTAGCACAGGGAGAGTGCCCGGCAGTGCGAGGTCGAAAATGTTAGCCTGCGTGTTTGGCTCTGCGCCAAAGGTTGTTGCCGAGCCCGAGAAAAGTTTTGACTCTGTCGATAGCTGAACATGAACCTCGAGGCCAATGACTGTTTCGTATTGCATGCTAGGCCTCCGTGGTTTTTGCTGAAGCGGTGAGGGAAGGTTTCTGTTTATGCCAGTCGGTTACCTGTTGAAACTGATGTGCAACATTCAAGAGTTTCGCCTCGGCATAATCCTTGGCGACAAGCTGCATTCCGATCGGCAGGCCTTCGACGAAACCTGCGGGCACGGACATGCCTGGCAGGCCGGCGAGGTTTAGCGCGATGGTGTAGATGTCCTCGAGATACATAGTCACCGAATCTTTCATCGAATTGAGTGCGAAAGCAGGGCTCGGCGTGGTTGGCCCGATGATGACGTCAACGTCTTCAAAGGCCCGCGCATAATCTTCTTTTACCAAGCGGCGGATTTTCTGTGCCTTGCGGTAGTACGCATCGTAAAAGCCTGCCGATAGCGCGTAGGTGCCAATCATAATTCGGCGCTTCACCTCTTCGCCAAAACCTTCGCTGCGACTTCGTTTGTACATGTCTTCGAGGTCTACCGGATTCTCGCAGCGGTAGCCGTAGCGCACGCCATCAAAGCGAGAAAGGTTAGCCGACGCTTCGGCGGGCGCGATCACATAGTACGCTGAAATGGCGAGATCGCTATTTGGCAGGTCAATCTCTTTTACTTCGGCGCCGAGTTTTTCGAGTTCGGCGACTGCGAGGCGAACGGCGCTTTCAATCGCGGGGTTTAAGCCGCGAGTAAAATGCTGTTTCGGTAAGCCGATGCGCAGCCCTTTGAGCGAGTCGTTGAGCGTTGCAGTAAAGTCCTCGGCGGGCAGTGAGATACTCGTCGAGTCTTTGTCGTCGACGCCGGCCATCACATTGAGCAGAATCGCAGCATCTTCGGCGGTCTTGCAGAGAGGACCTGCCTGGTCGAGGCTTGATGCATAGGCGATCATTCCCCACCGCGACACGCGGCCGTAGCTTGGCTTTAAGCCTGTTATGCCGCAAAACGCCGCCGGCTGGCGAATGGAGCCGCCGGTGTCGGTTCCTGTCGCCATGGCGCAGAGGTCTGCTGCAACGGCGGCGGCAGAGCCCCCGGAAGATCCTCCAGGCACTCGGTCGAGACTCCAGGGGTTACGCGCGACGCCGTAGTAGCTTGACTCGTTTGAAGAGCCCATAGCGAATTCGTCCATGTTGGTTTTGCCTAACATCACCGCGCCTGCTGCCTGCAAGCGTTCCACGACAGTCGCATCATAAGGTGAAATGAAGTTGTGCAGGATTTTCGAGCCGCTCGTCGTCTTGACGCCCGCCGTGCAAAAAAGGTCTTTATGTGCGATGGGGATGCCGAGCAGCGGCGCCGTGGAACCCGCGGCACGAGCTTCATCGGCTGCGCGTGCTTGTGCCATTGCGCTGTCCGCGCAGACGGTAATGAAGGCGTTTAACGCCTCGTTATGCGCGGCGATTTGCTCTAGGTAAGCCTGGGTGAGTGCCACGCTTGTCGTCTCGCCAGCCGCGAGGGCTGCGCTAAGTTCGGCGACTGTCTTCTCTATCATTGGGAAATCCTGTGTTTGATCTAACGCCTGTCAGGCGCGGTGTTTGGCTTAACGCGCCATTTCTGGCTCCGGCGCCGCAGGCGCGCGAGACGCCCTTACGCGGATCACTCGATTACTTTAGGTACGAGAAAGAGACCGTCCTGAGACTGTGGAGCCAATTGCTGCAGTTCGTCGCGGCGGTCCGATTCGGTAACGACGTCGGGTCTGAGTTTTTGCGCGGCGTCGAAAGGGTGGGCGAGCGGCTCTACGTTGTCGGTGTCGACCGACTGCATTTTGTCAATCAGGGCCAGAATATCGCTTACGCCCCTCGCCACTTCCTCGGCTTCGATGTCGCTCACATGCAAACGGGCAAGGTGTGCGATTTTCTCAACCTCGGTCTTTGTTAATGCCATTCTGCTATTCCTTGGTTATGGGTGAAGGCGAGGCAAATGGTGTCTGAATTGCGCTCAAAAAAGGTCGGTATAATCGCCAGCGTATTTTGTTCTGGTGACTCGCGCCTTAGCGCTTGCTCTCGCATCAAGCCGTTGCTAGAGTGCGCATAAATTATGGTCATTCTGAGTTCGCTTGGCGTTCAAGTGTACAAGAAACTGCGCCTGTATTACAGGGATTGTCAGTGGCGAAAAGACGACTAAATCGGAGGATCTCGCCTTAATGAGGCCCTTTCGCGATACCGTTTTGCTGCTATCAAAGAATTATAAAAAAGGTACTGGATTCAGTACTACCGAGGTTAAAAGCCGCGCATGTTTAAACGAATAAGGGGACTTTTCTCCAACGATTTGTCGATAGATCTCGGCACAGCCAATACGCTCATCTATGTCCGCGACCAGGGCATCGTTCTCAATGAGCCATCGGTCGTTGCGATACGCACGCACAACGGGCAGAAGTCCGTGGCAGCTGTAGGTGCCGACGCTAAGAGAATGCTCGGGCGTACTCCGGGCAATATCATGGCTATCCGACCGCTCAAAGACGGGGTGATCGCAGATTTTCAGGTCACTGAGAAGATGTTGCAGCATTTTATCAATAAAGTGCATGAAAATAGCTTTTTTCCTCCGAGTCCCCGCGTACTAGTTTGTGTGCCCTGTAAATCAACGCAGGTCGAGAGGCGCGCGATTCGTGAATCCGTCGCAAGCGCCGGCGCGCGCGACGTGCGTCTCATCGAAGAGCCGATGGCCGCCGCTATTGGCGCCGGTTTGCCCGTTGAGCAGGCGAGCGGGTCCATGGTTGTCGATATAGGCGGTGGCACCACCGAAATTGCCATTATCTCGCTCAATGGTGTTGTCTATTCCGAATCTGTCCGAGTCGGCGGCGACCGCTTCGACGAGGCGATCGTTACGCATGTACGTCGTAACTACGGCAGCCTGATAGGTGATGCGACAGCCGAGAGAGTCAAAAAAGAGATTGGCTGCGCCTACCCAAGCGAAAATGGCGAGCAGCGAGAAATCGACGTCCGTGGGCGTAATTTGGCAGAGGGCGTGCCTCGCAGCTTCACGCTTAACAGCGAAGAAATCCTCGAGGCTTTGCAGGAGCCTCTGTCTGCTATTGTACAGGGGGTGAAAAGCGCACTCGAGCAATCGCCGCCTGAACTCGCCTCCGACATCGCCGAAAGCGGCATGGTGTTAACCGGCGGTGGCGCGCTGCTGCGTGATCTGGATAAATTATTGAGCAAAGAGACAGGACTTCCCGTGATCGTTGCGGAAGACCCACTCTCCTGCGTCGCCCGAGGCGGAGGAAAGGCCATGGAACTCATGGATGCATACGACATCGATCTGCTCTCAATCGAGTAAGCGAGTCTTCTAAGGCGAATGCGCAGCGCTTCTGAGGGCTGATGCTACCTTTCAGAATTTTGCTCATTTTGTCCCGCACTGTCCCCCCCCGTCAGATTCACCTGACGGAGCGGCGGTCATTCCTTCTTTCCTCGCCTCGCATACGATACTATCTACCCTGTTGATAGTCTGCAGCCAGCCTATGGAGCGACGAGTTGTCGGCCGCGCTCTGCGGGCGTTGATCGGCTAGGCGAATGAGGGTTGTGTCATCGATAAGGCGCTGTTTACAAAAGGGGTAGCACTTGAATACAGAGCGTTGGCTCTCGCATTCTTGTCTCTCTGTCTAATGGTTGCCGACAATAGATTCGGTTATCTCGATTCTGTTCGGTTTATCCTTTCCTACACGGCCACGCCTGTTTACTGGGTCGCCGATATGCCCGCCCGCACCTCTGAATTTTTCGATGACGTGTTTGTCTCGCACAGCGACCTGCTTGCTGAAAATGAGCGCTTAACGAACGAGTTGCTCCTCGCGCAGAGAGAGCTCCAGGTGTTGGCTAGCCTAGCAAGCGAAAACAGTCGCCTTCGTGCGCTGAATGAAGCTGCTCGGATCGTCGAAGGAGAGGTTCTGGCGGCCGAAATAGTCAACCGATCACCCGATCGCGCAAGCAAGCGTGTTTTGATTAATCGCGGCGCGCTGCAGGGAGTTTTCGTCGGTCAGGCCATGCTGGCTGCCGATGGCCTCATGGGGCAGGTTGTGGAGGTGATGCCGAGGAGCAGCTGGGTGTTGCTAGTCTCCGATCCGCTTCACATTACCCCCGTCGAAGTAAACAGAAACGGAGAGCGGGCGCTCGCGCGCGGCGTGAGAGGCGAAACGGATGAGTTAGAGCTCGAATTCGTGACTCAAACACAGGATGTACGCCCTGGCGATTTACTAGTGAGCTCTGGCATGGGGCAGATTTACCCTAAAAATTTCCCCGTCGCCGACGTCGTGAGTGTTGACAACGACCCCGGTCAGGATTTCGCGGTGATCAAAGCGCGCCCCCGCGCTCAGATCAATAGTACCCGGCATGTGATGTTGCTAATACCTCCAAAGCAGGAGGTGCAGCCATGAAGTCGAAGGCCTATACCTACTGGGTTGTTATAATTAGTCTTTTTTTGGCTTATCTGTTGGCGATCGTGCCTCTGCCCGACTGGGCAATGAATTGGCGGCCGCAGTGGGTGCTTATGTTCGTCTTTTATTGGACGATGGCACTGCCCTATCGAGTTGGCCTCGGTTTCGCCTGGGCTGCGGGCTTGCTGCTCGATGTGCTCGAGGGAACTATGCTCGGCCTTAATGCCTTAACCCTGCTTATCGTCGCCTACGTTACCTTAAGCCTTCATCAGCGCTTGCGAATGTACAACCCAATTCAGCAGAGTGGGCTGCTGTTAGTTCTATCGCTTGTCGCATTAGGTTTGGGGCATTGGCTGCGCGTGATTAGCGGTCAGATTGAGCCTGTAGATTCGATGTATTTGCTTGCGGCATTTTCCAGTGCGGCGATATGGCCCGCGCTGTTTTCTTTGCTCCGAAGCATTCGGCGTGGGTTTATAAACAATTGATGATATCGCCTCGGCTAATTTTAGCGTCAGCATCACCGCGACGCGCACAGCTTCTCGCACAGCTCGGTTTCGAATGCGAGATCTACCCTCAGGACATCGACGAGTCCCGCCGGGAGGGCGAGTCTCCCGCTTCATATGTCTTGCGGATGTCCCGAGAAAAAGCGCATTCGGGCTCAACGCAGCTGCTTAGCCGCGCGGGGGTGCTAGTCGCCGCCGATACAGTTGTTTCGCTCGGCGATGAGGTGTTAGCAAAACCCGAGTCGCCACAGCAAGCCGAAGGTTTCTTGATGCGTTTGGCGAATAAGACTCATGAGGTGAGAAGCGCCGTCTGTGTTCTTGCAACCGATGGGAGTAGTAGGCTCACCACGATCGGCGAGGCGGTGTCGTTAACACGGGTCACCTTTGGTGATATTAGCCGTGACGAGGCGCGGCGCTACTGGCTGACGGGCGAACCTCGGGGCAAAGCCGGAGGCTATGCAATACAGGGCTACGCTGCGGCGTTCATTCGTTCGATCGAAGGCAGCTACAGTGGCGTGATGGGACTGCCACTATTCGACACCGCTGCGTTGCTCAAGAAGGCGGGATTAGACTGCTTTCCCCCACTGGAAACACACGAGCGATGAGCGAGTTATTGATCAACGTCATGCCTGCAGAGACGCGAGTCGCGCTAGTCGAGCAGGGGATTCTCAAAGAATTGATGCTTGAGAGGAATCGCTCGCGTAGCCACGTAGGCGATATATTCCAAGGCAAAGTACTCCGAGTGATGCCCGGCATGGAAGCGGCGTTCGTGGATATTGGTCTCGAGAGAGCGGGTTTTATTCATGCATCTGATATCAGCGAGCTGGATGCTCAAGGTCTTGAAGTGCGTCGAGAACAGCCCGCGCGCATTGGAGAGCTTCTCCGCGAGGGTCAATTTTTGACTGTGCAGGTTATCAAGGATGGTATTGCGGGGAAGGGTGCGAGGCTGAGTAATCACCTGACACTCGCCGCAAGGCATTTAGTTCTGTTGCCGCGCAGCTTGCATATTGGCGTTTCGCAAAAAATTGTCGATCACCAAGAGCGCGAAAGGCTCGAAGCACTGCTTAAAAAAAGTCTGGCGGAGTCGGATTGGGAAGAGCCCCGAGGCTTTATAGTAAGGACGGTCGCAGAGGGTGCGACTCAGGGCGAATTCCTCGAAGATCTTGGGCATCTTTATAGGCTTTGGGTAAAGCTTAAGGAGAGGCTGCGGCGACCAAACGAGGTGCGGTGTGTGTACTCCGAAGAACCGATCTATGTTAGGTCGATGCGCGATCTTTTTGGGCCGAAGGTTAACCGTATTCTAATCGACGATGTCGACGCATTCGATAAACTCAGTGCATTCTTAAAAGACTATATCCCTGACGCACGTGCGCTGCTCGAACTCGCCGCGAAGGAACCGCCGCTATTCGAACTTTGCGAAGCGGGCGGAGTCTCAATAGAACAGCAAATAGAGAACGCTTTAGAAAAAAAAGTACGACTGCCCAATGGCGGTGATCTCGTTATTGAGCAGACGGAATCGATGGTGACCATCGATGTAAACACCGGCTCTTTCATTGGCGTTCGCGATCAGGATTCAACCATACTTGAGACCAACCTCGAGGCTGCGGCTGCTATCGCCTTGCAGCTGAGGTTGCGTAATTTGGGAGGAATCATCGTCATAGATTTCATCGATATGCACTGCGAAGAACATCGATCTCAGGTGCGTACGGCATTGATCGACGCGCTCGCAAAAGACGGCGCACACACAGTGGTCGGCGGGTTCTCGCAATTTGGTTTGCTTGAAATGACCCGCAAGCGAGTTCGAGAAAGTTTGCAGCGCGTTCTGCGCGCGCCCTGCGAGGACTGTTTGGGTGACGGCCATGTCGCCTCGATAGACTCAGTTGTATCGAGAATCCATCGCCGGCTGCTGGTACTGTCCGCCAGGGGCGATGCATTTAGGGTGAAAGCGTCGCATGGGGTGATTGATGCACTGCGCGACGAGTCGCGAATCATTGAGCAATCAATCGGCGGTCGGCTGGAGTTTGTCGCATGCGCGGAGCATGCAAGAAGCCAGTTCGATATTGAGATTATTAGCAAACGATTAGGTGAGTCCTAATTTGCTATAGAGTCGAAGAGAGGTTTAGTGTTTTTATCCGTTGTATTCGGCATAGGCAGACTGCTTCGACGAGTGTTTATCGTGGGCATTGTCGCGCTCGCCGCTTACGTGAGCGCCGGCCGGCAGTTTATGCCGGTAGTCGCAGACTATACGCAGTTCGTCGAGGAAAAAGTCTTTGAGCTGACCAGGTTGCCGGTAAATATTACGTCGTTAACTGGGAGTTTTACTGGGTTCAATCCTACGATCGAGGTGAGCGGGTTGAGTTTGCTGGTCACCGAAGATCAGGTCGGTGCAGCAGCAGAACCAGCCGGCCTCCTGTTTGATAGGGCAACGCTGACGTTGGACGTGCCGGCCAGTCTTTGGCAGCGACGCTGGGTGCTTGAGGAATTCGAAGTTGCAGACTTAGAGGTTGCCCTTCGGCAGTCGGCTGACGGCTCATGGCAGCTGCGCGGCGTTAGCGGGGCGACGCCGCAGCGGGTAAACATGGCAGAGCTGTACTCGATTTTGTTAGGCGTGTCTTATTTGCAGCTAAGCGACGTGGTGCTGAGCCTCGAGCCGAATGCGGGTGATGCCGTTGTAGTCGACATAGTCGACGCGCGAATTCAGAACCGCGAGAACGAACACGTCATTCTGCTTGATGCGCGTATCGATGGTGTGCGCCAACCACTTCAATTCTCCTACGAGGGGACAGGTGCGACGCTCGCTGATGCATCCGCCTACGCTTATGCAAACATTCCTACGGGCGACTATCTTCCTCTCTTCGAATCGCTACTCCCAGCCGCGGTGCAGCCTGCGATTGCTGGTGTAACTGCGTTAGACGCAGGCGGGCAAGTTTGGCTTGAGATAGTGGATGGGAAACTGATCGAGGCGACGGCAACCCTCGATATAGAGTCTTTAGAATTGCTGAGGCCGGCAGCTAGGGAGGCGCTAACGACAGAGCTTTCGAGCTTCCGCAGCGTCGCAACAATACGCCAGTCGGCGGAGTTACTGGCCACGGATGGAACTAATCCTCGGTTCGAATTCGTCATTCAGGCGAATCAAGGCAAATGGGATGGCGAGGAATGGGGCGCTTTCTCGGCTGGCTTCGTCGTGCGTCAGAACGACGAAGTCGAATTAAGAGCAGACTCCGTGGATATCGCGCGGGTTCTCAGCCTCACGCGCCGCATGGCGAGCGCCGGCTTTATACCTCTTACTGACGCGCAAATTAATACATTGAACGACCTTTCACCGCGCGGTTTGATTAATAACCTCAGCGTAAAACTAACCGCTCAAGAGAGCGCGGCCTCGCCACTCGAGGCGCTGTCTGGGCCCATCCGGAAATTATCCCTGCGAGCGAATACCGAAAGCGGCGCCATCGAGTCTATTGGTGGGATTCCGGCGCTAGATGGCGTGACGGGTTATCTAGAAATTGACTACGACGGACAGACGCAAAGAGCGAGCGGATTTGCTGAGATCGACACCCCTTCCCTGCGAATGAATCTCCCAAACATCTATACGCGTGACTGGTTATACGAGTATGTGAATGGGCGCATAGATTTTCTCTCAAAATTCGAAGCAGGGCTCGACCTTACATTGTCTAGCAACACGATAATTGCAGAGTCTGCGAACACGACAGGGCGCGTGCAGTTCACGTCACAGCTAGTGCGGCCGATAGACGGCGATCCTCAGTCGAATATTGAGTTACTCATCGGCGTTGAGCGCATGCGCGCCGATGATCGTTACCTCTACCTCCCCGATGGTCCCAAAATAGAGCAGGGGCTCAAGTCGACCATGGCCTGGGTTGGGGGCGCGGCCCTAGACGGGACGTTCTTCGATAGCGGAGCGATACTGCGCGGATCGATGCTGCCGGGCTCAGACCCCGCTGCCAAAACGTTCCAAAGCTTTTATCGATTGCGTGACGGAACGATTCGCTATGCCGAAGGGTGGCCAGAGATCGAAGGCGTCGAAGCATTCGTCTCTACGGCGGACAGTTTGATCGATGTTGTGGTGACGGCTGGAAATAGTCACGGATTATCGCTCGACGGAGCGAGAGGCACGGTGCGACCCGCTGTGGACGAAGGCGGAGAGCGCCGCAATAGACTTTTAGTCGAAGGCGGTGCGACGGGGCTCACGCAGGACGCGCTCAATTTCTTGTCCGCCTCACCGCTGCCGGACGGTCTCGTAGATACGGTGAACAACTGGCGTGCTGCGGGTGATGCGCAGGTAGCGATCGATGTTCATCTGCTTCTCGGGAGTGGTGAGCCGGTCGATGTGCGCACAGAGTTATCGATTGATGAGAACAATTTGGCGCTACTCGACTATGGTCTCGACGTGTCGGCACTTTCGGGTCAGGTAGTGTTCGATACTCGAACGGGTCTCGACAGTTCGAACCTGCAAGGTCAACTGTTTAACAGCCCTGTTTCTCTACAGCTCGGCTCTGCGCAAAGTGATCGCGTTATCGAGACGATTACGCTCGCTGCTAGCGGCAGAGTCGCGCCGCAGCAGTTGGCCGATCTGGCGCTGACGAGTCCGCTAATCGATTCAATGCTGAGTCAGACCGACGGTGTCTTGGAATTTACGAGCCAGTTATTTATTGAGCAAGGGGGCGAGAGTTTATACCCCACGACCCTCGAAATTCAGAGCTCATTAGAGGGTGTTTCGATTGTAGGGCCTGATCCACTTTATAAAGAGGCTGGCACACCTGTCGCCTTCGATCTGACGCTCGGGTTTGGTGAGAACAGGCAATGGCATAGGGGCAAACTAGGAGAGCGCTTGGAGTTCGATCTTTCATTCGAAGACACCGCTCTCACTCAGGGACTGGTTTTTCTCGGAGAATCGCCAACTCAGCTAAGTGTGCTAAAGCAGAATCCTTTCGATGGCCTAGTGGTGCTCGGTGGTTTGTCCGCGGCAGACTTCGAAGAATGGGACGGTTTTGTTACGCAGTTTACAGAGACGCTGCGATCACTCGCTGCGAGTGAAGGGGTACTCGATGAGTCGAGTTACGGCGTTGAAGGTTTTGCCGAGAACCTTGGCTTTATTGATATCTCGGTGAATGAATTAGGGGTATTGGGTCAAAGTTTTGCTAAGCAGTCGCTGAGGATTAGGCCTGATATCGAAACAAAAAATTGGCTTATTGACCTTGCAGGTCCAGAGCTCGAGGGCCACGTCGAAGCGCCCTTCGCCGAGGGCGAGATGCTTGTGTCTCTACAAAAGCTGCGTTTGGCGGGTGACGAGTCGAGCACGATCGGACCGCAGCGAATAGAAGAAGATTCCGTCGACACAGACTCAGTCGATTCACTCGCCGAGCTCGACCCCAGACAATTTCCCGCGATGCGTTTCAGCGCGCGCGAGATTGTCATCGGAGACAGCCCCTACGGCAGCTGGCGTTTTCGTTTAAAACCTGAAGAGGTCGGTGCTGAATTCTCACAGCTAGCCTTCGACTTTCGAGGGCTTCAGCTCGAAGCACAGTATTTAAGCGCCGAGCTGATAGACAAATGGGATGCCGAACGAGAGGAAAGCGAGGAAAGCGAGGCAGCGTCTGATCAGATGCCTGCGCCTTCTTTCTACTGGCATTTTGATGGGCAGACACATCGTAGCGAATTTAATGGTCAACTCCACGTCGCCGATTTAGGCGAGGTACTCCGCGCTAATGGCTATGCCCCTAGCCTTGTCAGCAACGCGGGGGATTTCGAATCGCAGCTCGAATGGCAGGGCACGCCCGCATTCTTCAATGCAGAGAATCTTAGCGGCGAAATAAAAATCGACATCAGAGAAGGAAGGTTTCTTCAAGGCGCCGGTGGCGCAGGCGCATTGAAGCTCATCAGCATCCTTAATTTTGATGCTATCATGCGGCGCCTGCGTTTTAGCGATGATCTTCTGCGCAGCGGTCTTGCGTTCGATCAGATCGATGGTCATCTAGTGCTAGAACAAGGCCAGGTTCAGATTCAGGATCGACTCGTTATAAGCGGTCCGTCGAGCCTTTATCAAATAACGGGGGACGTCGATCTCGTCGCCGAAACGATAGTCGGTGAAATGTATGTCACGCTGCCGGTGAGCGACAATATTCCTTGGTTGGGGCTGCTGACGGCGAATATACCCATTGCGGTCGGCGCGTATCTTTTCGATCGAATTTTTGGCGATCAGGTAGACAGTCTTACTAGTGCCGCCTATTCATTGGATGGCCCATGGGAAAACCTTGAGCCGCAGTTTAAACAAGCGTTCGGTTCGCCCGATTCGCCCTCCGCCGCAGGTGCCCAAGAGCTGCCCCAAGCCAGATAGTCGCTTACTGCGCGAGTTGATTATTTGGTTGTCGGGTAGGCATCTGAGCCGAATGCAAATACTTTGAAAAAGAGAAAACTTATGTCGCACGACGAAGTGTCAGCTGCCCCGAATCAGGAAACGAAGAGTCGAGAGAATTTGCGTCCAGTGAGAACGCTCAATTTACTCTCGTATCGCGAGATACAAAGCCTCATGTCAGCAAACGAAGAAGTGCGCAGTTTGTTTCGACTCTGTGCGCTAGCCGTTCTAAATAGCGGGAACGAGGTCGATGATGTTTCTAGCCTTATCGAGTCTTATCCCGATTTTGAAATCGATGTAAAGCCACAGTCGCGGGGGCCAATCTTGGACGTGCGCAACGCGCCTATTTCAGCCTTTGTCGATGGCAATATGATTCGCGGCATTCAAGAACATTTGTTCTCGGTATTACGAGATGTCGTTTATGTGAACAATGCGCTTAACGGATTTTATGATCTCGACAGCAGACGAGGCGTCACAGAAGCTGTCTTCGATATACTGCGCAATGCAAATATCGTTCGGCCAAATTTAAAGCCCGATTTAGTGGTATGTTGGGGCGGTCATTCGATAGGCCGTAACGAATATGACTTCACGAAAGAGGTTGGCTATCAACTTGGCCTGCGCGGATTAAATATCGCCACGGGCTGTGGCCCGGGTGCTATGAAGGGGCCGATGAAAGGGGCTGCCATTGGCCACTCCAAACAACAGCTCGCACTGCGCCGCTATATCGGCATTACCGAGCCTGGGATAATCGCAGCCGAGGCACCCAATGCGATTGTTAATGAACTCGTCATCTTGCCCGATATCGAAAAACGCCTCGAAGCGTTTGTTCGCTTAGCACATTGCATCGTCGTTTTCCCCGGCGGCGCAGGAACAGCCGAAGAACTGCTCTACATTCTTAGCATCCTGATGCATGAGCGCAATGCCGGACACCCTTTCGGCCTAATACTCGCCTCCCCTGAATCAAGCAGTGAATACTTCGAAGAAATAGATGCGTTTATACGAGCGACCCTAGGCAATGAAGCCGCTGACTACTACGAGATTATTACGGGTGATGCAGCGTCTATCGCGCGTCGAGCTAAGGCGCACGTTGATAAGCAGCGAAAACATAGACTTTCCTTGGGTGCGTCCTATGGGTTTAACTGGGAGCTTTATATTCCTTCTGACTTGCAGGCGCCATTTATTCCTAGTCACGAGAATATGGCCGGCCTGCGGTTAGATTCTTCTCTCCCCGCACAACAACTTGCTTCGAATCTAAGGAAGGCCTTTTCGGGTATCGTAGCGGGTAACGTGAAGGCGCAAGGCGTTGCGCAGATCAAGGCGCATGGCCCCTTTCAGATCGCAGGTGAGCCAGAAATCATGCAGAGGATGGAGTCGCTGCTCGCGTCGTTTGTTGAGCAGAAGCGGATGAAGATCGACTACTCCAACTACACGCCGTGCTGGGAAATCGTGTCGCAATAAATTCGGTGTTCGTGAAGAAATGGAAACGGGTATGGGTTTTAAAAGAAGGCTAGGACTCTGCGCAGGAATAATGTTATCAGCGGCACTGTCAGCCTGTCAGGTCGCGGAGCAATATGAACGCAGCTTTACCGTGCTTTACACCAACGACGAACACGGTTGGATGGAGGGAATGGGGGAGTCAAACAGCGCCGCAAATTTGATGCAGCTGTGGAAAGATGCTGAGGGTTATTCGATCGCTAATGCGGAGGATTTTTTGCTGCTAAGCGGCGGGGATAATTGGACAGGGCCGGCCATCTCTACGTGGAATCAGGGAGAGAGCATGGTCGAATTGATGAATTCGATGGGCTATGCGGCCTCCGCTATCGGGAATCACGAATTCGATTTTGGCCTCGATACTATCCGTAAGCGCAGTGCCGAGGCAGACTATGCCTATGTGAGTGCTAACACGACATGGCGTGATTCGGGTTTAGTTCCAGAGGACATTGGTATTGTCGAGTATCGAATCGTAGAGGCGGGGGGTGTACTTGTCGGTGTCATTGGGTTAACGACAACCGAGACGTCGACTACGACGAATCCTGCAACCGTTGCACCGCTGCGGTTTAATAACTACGAGGCAACGCTTCGCCGAATTGTGCCGGAGATAGAAGCGCAGGGTGTCGAGCTTACCTTTGTTATTTCGCATGTCTGTCTCGATGAACTAGAGCCTCTTGCCCTCGCTGTCGCCGATCTCGACATTGCCCTTTTCGGCGCCGGCCACTGTAATGAACTGATTGCTAAACGCCTCGACAGCGCCGTGATTCTCGGCGGCGGCTTCCATTTTGGCAGCTACGCACGGGCTACTTTTTCACTTGCTGCCGATGGTGGGGTACATGTCGATTTTGCAACTGCGGAAAATGCAGGCGCGTCGGCGGATCCCGAAACGCTCGCTATTATCGAGAAGTGGCAGTCGCGCTCGGAAGCGTCGCTCTCTGAGGTCTTGGCTTATGTTGACAAGACGGTGCCTCGGGGAGCGGTGTTAGATCAACTGGTAGTTGATTCGTGGCTGTGGGCTGACCCTGTGGCAGACGTTGCCGTGACTAACGCCGGAGGAATTCGTGCGCCTCTGCCGAGCGGGGCGGTAACCCTTGGCGATACCGTTGCGATACTGCCCTTCGATAATACTATTGTCGCCGTTGAAATTTCCGGAGCCGAGTTAGTCGCTGCTCTCAACGAGGGCAGTCGTCCGCGCGCTGCAGGTATCGCGCAAGTCGACGACAAATGGGTTTTGTCAGCCACCGGTGAGGCGCCTGAAGCGGATAAGCGCTACCGCGTTCTCATTAACAGTTTTATGTATGCGGGAGGAGATGGGTATGAGCGTTTTGCCTCTGCTGACCCCAACGCGTATGACACCGGTACGCAGTACGGTTTGCCGTTTCGGGATTGGCTGAGGAGTCTTGCATCAACGCAAGCGCGCCCCCTGCGGCTTATCGATTAAACTAGATTTGCGCGCACTCGCAAGTAGTCATGCGAGTGCAGGATTTTTCGAGAAATTTAGAATAAGTGGGAGTAAAAATAGTGACACTCAAATTACTCAGAAAGTGCCTCGCACTCAGCCTGCCAGTAGCCTTCTTGATGGTGTTTTCGCAAACAGCATCGGCGCAGTCTCTTGAAGACGAGGCTGTCGAATGGCTACAAGAATTCATTCGGGTAGATACTGTAAATCCGCCAGGGAACGAGACCCGCGCGGTGGAGTTCTATCGCGAAATTTTCGATGCCGAGGGCATCGAATATGACTGGGTCGAAAGCGCGCCCGGGCGCGGAAACATTTGGGCGCGGCTAGAGGGAGGGGATGAGCCTGGTCTCATGCTGCTTCAGCATACCGACGTAGTGCCGGCTGACAAAGAGTTCTGGACTACTGATCCTCTGTCAGGCGAGTTGCGTGATGGCTATATTCTCGGCCGCGGCGCGCGCGATATGAAGGGCACAGGTATTGCGCATCTGGCGACCTTTCTAAGTCTTCACCGCAGCGGTCGCGCGCTGAACCGAGACGTCGTGTTCTTGGCGACGGCAGACGAGGAGGCCGGCGGTTTCTACGGCGCTGGGTGGTTGATCGAGAATCGTCCGGAAATCTTTGAGGGCATTGGGCTGCTAATTAACGAAGGCGGTGCCGGTAGCATCAGCGGCGACGAAATTGTCTTTGGTGTCGAGGTAACGCAGAAGGTGCCCGTGTGGCTGCGTCTCAGCGCAATTGACGTTCCTGGTCATGGCTCCTCGCCACGCGCAACGACGTCGGTTCTGCGCATCGTCGAGGCGCTCAACAGAATCAAAGAAAACCCCTTTGAGCCTCGGATCATTCCTGCTGTCGACGCCTATTTTTCAGGTCTCGCGGTGTCAATGGATGATGATTGGGCACCTGCCTATGCAGACATGGCGCGTGCAATCACCGACCCCGAATTTTTACCGGCGCTGCAGGACTTTCGCCCCGGACATCACGCATTAACGCGAGATATTTGTTCCATCACGCGGATGGGTGGTTCGAGTAAGATAAATACGATTCCACCCGAGGCCTGGGCTGAATTGGACTGCCGAATGCTCCCCGATCGCCCCGCTGAGGAATTGATTGCGGATGTTGAGGCGCTTCTTGAAGGAACTGGAGTTAAGGTTGACGTAATAATGGCTTTTACGCCCGCGATATCCACCACGAATTCGACTCTGTTCGAATCGATCGTAAATGTGACGGGAGAGCTCTATCCCGGTTCACGAGTTCTATCAGCGGTAAGCACGGGGTTTACCGACAGCCACTTTACTCGCGATCTTGGTATTGTTAGCTACGGCTTTAGCCCCGTCATTACTCGTGCCGATGATCCCACTGGCGTGCATGGAAACGATGAGCGCATTCCAGTAGAGGCTTTTCGCGCCGGCGTAACCGATCTCGGCGCAATCGTTCGTAACTTGGTGCATTAAATTAATCTGTTGGATTTTAATTAAGCCCGCGTCGTTGTGAGGAAAAACAATGCGTATAGCAGCCCTGCAAATGGTGAGCACCTCGAGTATAGAGCAGAATCTCTCGGCCGCAGCGAGGCTCATCGCCAGCGCTGCCGAGGCGGGTGCGACGCTTGTTGTGCTGCCTGAGGTATTTGCCACGCTCGAAGGGCTTTCTCCTCTCGCGGACGTGGGCGAGCGAATGCGGGAGGCTGACGCCTTTCAAAAGGCGCAAGAGAGTAGCGGTGAAAAGGGGAGTCAGGGGAGTAATCAGCGGGACGACGAAGACGCTTCGCCCCTGCAACATTTTCTTTCGAGCCAAGCTGCACAGCACTCACTGACAATCGTCGGCGGCACGATTCCGCTGCTCTCTCGGCCCGATGGCAGTCTTATCGAAGATGGGCGCGTCCGTGCGAGTAGTCTCGTGTTTAATCCACAGGGCGAGCGTGTGGCGCGCTATGACAAAATTCATTTGTTTGATGTCAAAGTGAACGATGCGCAGTCACAGTATTCGGAGTCGTTGAGCTACGAAGCGGGGAGCGAGCTTGCCTGTGTTGAAGTCGGAGAATGGCAGTTAGGGCTGAGTGTCTGTTATGACCTGCGTTTTGCTGAGCTCTATCGACAGCTGACGGCGCTAGGCGCGCAGTTAGTCGCGGTGCCTGCCGCATTTACCGCCGTGACTGGTGCTGCGCACTGGGAACCACTCCTACGGGCAAGAGCCATCGAAAATCAGTGCTACGTCGTGGCTGCGGCACAAGGGGGCAGGCACAGCGAGACGCGAGAGACTTGGGGGCGCTCGATGGTCGTCGACCCTTGGGGAAAGGTTCTCGACTGCGTCGCGACTGGCGAAGGCATCGCGATTGCCGATATTGATTTAGCTCTCGTTGAAGATATTCGATCGCGCATGCCAATACAGCAGCAGAGACGACTTAGTTAGGACGTTATATGACAGTTGATAAAAGTATTGTAAGCAATGGTATTGCTCTTCTCCTCATCGTATTCGGCGTGCTGCTCGACGGGGCTGCCGGTGATGTTGTTTTGAGCACTGGGCTTTTCGCGTTGTCGGGTGGTGTCACAAACTGGCTCGCGATACATATGCTCTTCGAGCGCGTGCCTGGGCTCTATGGGTCTGGTGTCATACCCCTGCGGTTTGAAGAGTTCAAGGTGGGTATTCGCGAACTTATCATGGAGCAGTTTTTCGACCGGGTCGATCTCGACTCATTTCTGGGTTCTAAGACGGGTGATGACAACTCATCGATGAGCGAACGCGTCGCGACTGAAATTGGCAAGAGCCTCTATGGGATCGATCTTGATTCTGCATTCGACAGGCTTCTCGATGTCATTCTCGCGTCATCTTTCGGTGGCATGTTGGGGATGCTAGGCGGACGCGATGCGCTGGCAGGGCTCAGGGAGCCGTTCATCGCCGAAATGAAAGACTATCTTCTCAGTCAATTCTCGCCAGAGACAATTCAACAGCGAGTCGACGCGCTGATTGCTGGCGGCGACGGCGCAGTATCCATTCGCGAAAAGCTCGAAGAGATGATCGACGGCCGCTTGAACGAGATGACGCCTGAGATAGTCAAAAGCGTCATTCAGAATATGATCAAAAAACATCTCGGATGGCTCGTTGTGTGGGGTGCTGTTTTTGGTGGTCTCATCGGCTGCGCTGTAAGTGTTTTTGAGCTCGTAGTTGGCTAATAGTGAGTTAGTAGTGCGCGCGTAGCGGCGCTTTTTGTATCAAACAGTATCATTTATTAGCAATAAAAAAGAGGCGGTCTAGAACGACGCTGTGCGATTTTGACTCACCATTCAAGCAGCTTCGTGCGCACCACTTTGTGGCATTCCAAACAGCGTCTATTTCCTTCCTGCCTCCTTCCTGCCTCCTTCCTGCTTAATTCCCCGAAGAAAATCACAATTTAATACGGTTGATACTGTAATTGACGTTTTTCTTATACTACAATGCGCGTCCAAATTATTCGGAATAACCCGTCGCCAAGAGCGGGTCTCGTTCACATTAATCCATCTTCTTGAGTATCTTACTATGGCACGTCCGGTCGAATTTGATGAAAACAAAGTTTTAACTAATGCGATGGAGCAATTTTGGAAGGAAGGCTACGAAGCGAGCTCCGTACAAAAATTACTCGACTGCACCGGAATAAATAGAGGTACTCTCTACAACTCATTCGGCGACAAAGAAACCTTCTTCAAATCCTGCATAGATCAATACAACCGATTGGGTGCAAAGCAAATCGAAGCGACGCTAGGCAATGCCAAGCTGAAGCCTTGGGACGCTATCACAGCCTACCTCGATGCGACGGTCGTTGAAGTAAGTAATAAGCATCGCGGACTCGGATGCTTGTTAGTCAACTCGCTCTGCGAAAGCATCAATTACGACAAAGAAATGAAAAAAGTTGTTCGTAGCTCACAGGCTACTGTGCGCAAGGCACTCTTGGCACGCGCTAAAGAGGCGCATAAAGCAGGCAAGATAAAGAAAGGATTTAGCGCTGAATTCGCCACTGATGTGATTTTAAATACGCTCTATGGTGCGCGCGTCAATTCTCGCGACGGTAAAAATGCCAAGCAATTGAAAGAGTTACTCGACTTTACAGTGACGTCCTTAAAGAAGTAATACCACCAAGGCGCTGGCACACAGAAAGTGTAATTCCCACTTTTGCATCGAGGCATAGGATTGCTATACTCGACTGCACTAGGGCGCGCTTCAAAGCGCTGATTTCAGGACTCAGGACATAATAATGAAGAAAATTTCTGGCAAGCGAAGTTCCGACGATACCAAAATTGACCTTACCCCGATGCTGGACGTGGTATTTATCCTGCTCATTTTCTTTGTGGTTACGGCGACGTTCCTCTCGGAGACGGCGATTAGTGCTGCAAGCAGCGACAACAACAACGATCAGCCGCCGCCAGAGGACGACGACAAGAAGAATATTTTGTTCGAAATTGGGGCAAACAATGAAATAATCCTCAATGGTAATCCGCGTCCGATTATCCAGACGCAGATTCGCTCGAACATCGACCAGCTCAAAGCTGAGAACCCTGCGGCGTCGGTCATTATACAACCGAACAACGATTCCGACGTGGCAACGTTGGTAATGGTAATGGACGCTGCCCGGCAAGCTGGAATGACAAATATCTCGATTGTCGAGCCCAGATAAGCCAGCAACGACACATACCTACCCTAGGGCACGCCTGAATGCGGTTGCCTTAAAATGAAACGCACCGCCTAGGCGGTGCGTTTTGCGTTAGAGCAAAAGGAAAGTAAAGGTCATGAAGTCTCTCTGGAACGACGAAGACGCAGCTCGGTATTTAGCAGAAGGAGGCGAGCTAGGACTGAGGGTCTATACGTCTCGGCTTCTGGGCATGAATCCAGACCTCGTTCTACATGGCGGTGGCAATACGTCGCTTAAAGGCGTCAGCGATACCGTGTTCGGTGAATCGGTCGAGACGCTTTTTGTAAAAGGGTCTGGGTGGGATCTCAGGACAATAGAGGCGGCAGGCTTCCCGCCTGTCGATCTAAATTACTTGCGGAGACTCGGCACCCTCGACAGCCTGAGCGACACGCAGATGATGCGCGAACTCCGACTGGCGCTTTTAGATCCCCAAGCGCCGACACCCTCAGTCGAGGCGATTCTTCACGCGCTGATACCGCATCGTTACGTCGACCATACACACACCGATGCGGTAGTTACTCTGAGTAATTCACAGGGCGGCGCCGAACGCCTGGCGGAACTTTTCGGCGATGAAGTCCTTATTTTGCCCTACACCATGCCAGGCTTCGTGTTAGCCAAACAGGTCGCACAACATGCGGCAGATGCCGACTGGTCCTCACTCCGCGGCATCATCCTGCTCAACCACGGCTTATTTACTTTTGCTGAAGACGCGAAAGCAAGCTATAACGCGATGATCGATTTGGTCACTCGCGCAGAGGAGTGTATCGCCGGTGAATTAACCGATAGCGGGGCTGAAACGGTCGCCGAAGTCGACGCGTTCGATAGACTCGCCTTCGCCGAACTCCGCCGTGAGGCGGGCAATGTGTTCGGCTCTCCCGTTTTGGCTAGTCTTGATACTGGCGAGGCTGCTCGGCGTTTTTCCACGCACGAGGATGCCAAACGACTGATCGCGAGTGGCCCTCTCACACCAGACCACACGATACACACCAAACCCTTTGGCGCAGTTTTCCCGCCGGACCCTGTTGCCGGTCTACACGGATTCTGCGCTGACTACGCCTCTTATTTCTCGGAGCATGCACTCTCCGAACACCGCTGTTTAGACCTGATGCCTCGCTTCGGCGTATGGTCCGAGCGAGGAATAGTGAGGCTCGCGCCGAGTGTCAAGAGGCTTAGAATCGTCGAGGATATTGTCGCCCATACTATTCCAGCAATTCTCACCGGTGAGAGTCTGGGCGGTTGGCGCCCACTGCCAAGAGCCGCACTTTTCGATGTCGAGTATTGGGAGCTAGAGCAGGCCAAGCTCAAGAGCGCTGCGACTGCGTCTGCCCCGACACATGAACTAGAGGGTAAGGTTGCATTGGTCACCGGCGCATCCTCGGGAATTGGTTGCGCAGCGGTGATGCGTCTCGCCTCTGCGGGCGCTGCGGTCTGCGCGCTGGATATTGCTGCGTGTGTAGAGAGCCAGTTTGCAAGCCTGCCAAATGTGCTAGGCATACGCTGTGACGTGACCGATAGCGAGCAAGTTGAATCGGCTATCGATTCCTGTGTCTGCCGGTTTGGCGGCGTTGACATAGTGGTTAGCAACGCCGGTTTCTTTCCTCCGACTCAATCGCTTGCGGAACTCGAGGAGTCGGAATGGGAGCGCTCGGTTACACTCAATCTCACCGCCCATACCCGTCTCCTGAAACGCTGTATTCCACTATTGAAATTAGGCTTCGACCCTGCCGTTGTGTTTATCGGCTCAAAAAATGTGTCTGCGCCAGGCCCCGGCGCCGCGGCTTATTCAGCGGCTAAGGCAGCGCTTATGCAAGTCGCGAGGATCGCAGCGCTCGAATTGGGTGAGCATGGTATTCGCGTGAATACGCTGCATCCTGATGCGGTTTATGACACGGCGCTGTGGACGGATGAGCTGTTGCAAGCGCGGGCGAACGCCTATCGGATGAGCGTCGAAGACTACAAACGCAAAAATATACTTCGTACCGAAGTTTCCTCGGTAGACGTTGCCGAAGCCGTTTTCTTATTGGCTGGCACACGCTTGGGCAAAACAACTGGCGCTCAGATTCCGGTAGACGGAGGCAACGACCGAGTCATCTAAGCGTTTTTTGACCGCCCAAGTGAGAGAGTTTGCCAAGACTGCAGATAACAGGAAGCCAAAAATGGATTCAATCGAAGGAGTGGATCAGGCTAATGGTCCCGCACCGCACACGTTAACGATTCGCTATGATGCAGAGGCAGACCGCGTGCTGATTGTCGATCAGACGCGCCTTCCGCACGACTATGTTGAGGTGGAGCTTAAGACCTTAGCCGATGCCTGTTATGCGATTTCTGCGATGCAGGTTCGAGGCGCGCCGTTAATTGGCGTCACCGCCGCCTTCGGCGTGTATCTTTCCCTTCGCGGCAAAGAGGATATCACCGCTCGAAATAGTGTCAGTCAGACGGTTGAGGCGCTCGCGGCGACGCGCCCAACGGCGATCAATTTGCGCTGGGCGCTCACGGAAGTGGAAGCGAGCCTTGCGCGCTGCGACAGTGATTTGGCTGCTGCTGCGCTGAACGCAGCGCTTGAACTCCATGCCCAAGACATCGAAGCCTGTGCACTGCTCGGTGAACACGGTGCGCAGCGGCTGCAGGAACTTTGGGAAGCGAAATGCGAACGGGCCGCTCAGGCGGGGTTATCTAAGCCTGAACGTCTCAATATTCTGACTCACTGCAACGCTGGCTCTCTGGCGACAGTCGATTGGGGCACGGCGCTTGCCGTTATCTATAAAGCACAGGCGCGCGGCATTCCTCTGCATGTCTGGGTAGACGAAACACGACCGCGCAATCAGGGCGCGTCGCTTACCTGCTGGGAACTAGGTCAGCGCGGGGTTGCCCACACGCTCATCGTCGATAATGCAGGTGGGCATCTGATGCAGCAGGGTTATGTCGATTGCTGCGTGGTTGGAAGTGACAGGACGACGCTGCGCGGAGATGTCTGCAATAAGATTGGCACTTATCTCAAGGCACTTGCTGCAGCCGATAATGGCATACCCTTCTATGTCGCGCTGCCGGTGTCGAGCATCGATTTTACGCTGCGAGACGGCCTTGTCGAAATACCGATTGAGGAGAGAGAGGCTGAGGAGGTGAGTCACATCAGCGGCCTCGACGATCAGGGGATCATTAGGCGCGTACGGCTCGCTCCGACTGGCACTGTAGTAAGCAACTACGGTTTTGATGTTACGCCCGCTCGGTTGGTGAGCGGCCTCATAACCGAGCGCGGAATCATCGCAGCGCATGAGGCTGCATTGACCAAACTCCGTGATTCGCTAAGTTAGCCGGGAGGCCAGCCGAGCTGCCGTCCGCCTAGGATATGCAAATGCAGGTGGAAAACAGTCTGCCCGCCGTTACTTCCGGTGTTGATAATGTAGCGGAAACCTTCGTCTGCGAGCCCCTGTGCCGCAGCGATTTCGTTTGCGCGAAGTAGCAGTTTGCCCATTAAGGCTTCGTCATCTGCGGTCGCTGATTTCACATCGGTTAGATGTTTCTTTGGAATGACCAAAAGGTGGGTCGGGGCTGCCGGATTGATGTCTCGAAACGCGTAAACGTCATCGTCCGAATAGACTTCGGTGGACGGAATCTCGCCGGCAATTATTTTGCAGAATAGACAATCAGTAGCCATACTAGGTCCTCAATTAGGCGTAATGTCGGCGTTGCCGAAAGACACATTATTTCAGGTTTGTGCTGGATCCACTAATCCTAACCCTTCACAGGAGTAAGAATGGGTTTTCAACGCTATTCACAGATGCAGA
This sequence comes from Pseudomonadales bacterium, assembly GCA_023254735.1. GTDB lineage: Bacteria > Pseudomonadota > Gammaproteobacteria > Pseudomonadales > Pseudohongiellaceae > UBA9145. The sequence goes on from JALRKV010000119.1 coordinate 38,892, forward strand.
GACTCGCTTTTAGGGCGCGTGCACTGAGCCTCGCGGTCCTCTCTCTGCTGTTTATAGCCGGGAATAGCGGTGCGCAGGAGAGCACGGTTAAACGCTTTGGCTATCGTATTGTGAGTAGCTATCCCGCGGACATCAATGCCTTTACTCAAGGCCTGAGTTATTTCGATGGATACCTCTACGTGGGAACCGGGAAACGCGGTCAATCGAGACTGACTAAGCAGTCGCTGGAGACAGGCGAGGTGCTGCAGAGCACTGAGTTGAGTAGCCGCTATTTTGGCGAAGGGATTGAAATCGTCGGCGATCGAATCTTCCAACTCACTTGGCAATCAAACCTCGTCTACGAATACGATCTGGCGACGTTCGAGCAACGTGCAACGCATTACAATCCAACAGAAGGTTGGGGGCTCGCTTTCGATGGAGAGACACTCTATCTAAGCGATGGATCGTCTACATTGCATAAAGTCGACCCACAGACTTTTGCGTTCACGGGGTCGATTGAGGTGACCTACAACAATCAGCCCGTCACTAACCTTAATGAGCTTGAGTTTATCCATGGCGAAATTTGGGCGAACGTCTGGCAGACCGAAGTAATTGTCCGCATCGATCCCCTGACAGGCAGGGTAAATAGCATTGTCGACCTGAGCGGGCTCGCCGAGCGAACGGCGCGTAACGGTGCCGAAGCTGTGCTTAATGGCATCGCCTATGACGCCGAGGCCGACCGCTTGCTGGTGACGGGGAAATACTGGTCGACTGTGTTTGAGATAGACTTGATTGATAAGAGCTTGAGAGAGAATTGAGAGGGAATTGGGAGAGAGTTCAGAGAGAATTGAGAGTGCGCTAGCGCTCTGACGTAATGCCGCTAACAGAAATCTCTTTACGCGAGCTGTTGTGTTTACTTTAGGATTATCGCGGAGTCCGTTGCGCCTATCTTGATCACACGACCGATAATCGCAGCACCGCTATGACCCGCTTTAATTAAGTCTTCGAGACAGTCCTTGGCGTCCGCTTCGGGTAGCGCTGCAAGTAAGCCCCCCGATGTCTGCGGATCGAATAGCAGTTGGAACCGCGGGTCGCTTCCAAATCCTTCGTGATTACGTATCCCCTTTGCGACGCGAAGATTGCTCGGCTGAAGCGAGCTGTGAACGCCTGCGGACAGCAAATCCAGGCTACCATCAAGCGCGGGAAGCGAAGCAAGATCGAGTTCGGCCTCTAGCCGATTGGGGTCGAGCATCTCGAACAGATGTCCTGCCAGACCGAAACCTGTCACATCGGTGCAGGCGCTTGCGCCATGTTTTCTAAATACCTGCGCTGCGAGTTTGTTAGACAGCAGCATTTGCTCGATCGCAGACTCTATCCAACGATTGCGGCTGAGACTGCGCATGTCGGCGGCAAAAAGAGTGCCTGTGCCCAAGGGTTTTGTGATGATGAGAACATCGCCCTGACTGAGTGTGTGTTTAGCGAGACTCGTATTCGCCTCGGCAAAGGCGTTGACTGTAAGCCCTAGCTGCAGCTGGGGGTTCTCTGCGGTATGTCCGCCAAGCAGTTCGCAGTCGTTGGCATCGAGTTCGTGTTTACAACCACGCATGAGGTCTGCAAGGGTGTGTTTCATGATCCGTTGACTCGCGAGAGGCAAGCCTACGACAGCGAGTGCGGAGTGAGGTGTCTCGCCCATGGCATAGATATCGCTGAGGCAATGATTGGTCGCAATGCGGGCGAAAAGCCAAGGATCGTCGATGAATGCGCTGATCTGATCGATACTTTGTAATAGCGCGCGCCCATCTCTCAGTGGAATAATTGATGCATCTTCTATGGGCTTCTTTTCCGTCCCGACCGCGCCATGCAGATCGTCGAGTACCTCTCCAAGAAGGCCACCACCGACTTTTGCGCCGCAGCCTGCGCAGCGCATCGCGTGACGTCGGAGTTCGGCTTCGGCCTCGACATCCATAAGCCCATTGGTGAGATCGAGCTTGGTCTCCATCGAAGGCAACTGGCTAAAGCGTGTGACGAAGGCTTTGTCGATTCTCTGTTTCAATATCCAAGCTGATTTTCCCTGCAGAGACATTGTTTCGCGCGAGGCGATTGCGGTTTTGTCACCTAAGGAAATCAGAGCGAGCGCATGCTTTTGTGGTTTGAATGGCTTTAGTCGCTTACCAGCTGCGAATCGAACGAGATTGTCTGCCAAGGGTATGCCCGCGCGCACTGCGTAGACACCAGATTTTGGGCGGCTTGCACCGCGAATCGTCGCGGCATCGCCGGCAGCAAAGACAAAGTCATGGCTTGCTGACTGCAGAGTCGGTAGCGTATCGATGAACCCGTCGTCGCTCATTGCGATGCCGCAGCGCACGGGCCATTTTGGCAGGCTTGCGCCGGTTGCGTAAAAAGCCGCATCGCAAGCATACTCGCCGCCGAGATCAGTTTGCACCGAATCAGCCAGAAAGCGTGTTACTCGTTGGCCAAGCTCTACCTTTATATTGCGTCGGCGCAGCGTGTCGAGTGCGGCACGCCTCACCTTCGTGTTGTGTCGCGCCAGTATTTCAGACGATGAGCTGATGATTGATAGTTTTAATGACGACTCCGACTCAAGCGCAAGCTTACACTCGGTGTGGATGCGGTATTGCATCGCTAGCGCGAGCTCGACGCTCGCGGGGCCTCCGCCTACCATCGTAATTGCATAGTCCTTTTGACTGCTCACGCGTTGAACCGCTTCTGCAAGCACGCTTTCCCATCGCGTCAGAAACTTATCGATAGGTTTCACAGGGCAGGCGAATTCGTCGGCGTCAAGGATGGTTGACGCATCAGGCTGCGACCCGATATTGAGCGAAAGGATGTCGAAATGAATTTCCGGCCTGTCGGCGAGGCGGATGATTTTAGCGTCGAGGTCGATATCCTCAACCGTCGCGCGAATGAGGCGAGCCTTGGCAAACTGCGCAAGAGGGCGCAGATCGATGTTCATGTCATCATGCGTAAGAAAGCCGCTGAGCGTGCCGGGCAGGGAGCCTGAGTAAGGCGTTTCTATGTCGCGGCTAATCAGCGTGATCGCGAGCCCCGGCACGGGCTTCATGCCGAGCTGTTTAAGCACAAATAGGTGGCTGTGGCCGCCGCCTATTAGCACCAGATGCTTAACCTGTGGAGTAAGGCTGTTTGTTTGCATAGGACGTCAAACGCTCCGCAAGCGGTGATAAGATCGACATTCTAGCCTACTCTGCGCTGGAGTGTGCGACTGAGTAAGGCTCAGTTAGGCGTTGAGTGCGTCAGCCTGTGCTAAACTCTTGAACCTTAATTGATCGTACTGTTAACAGTGATCTCAATAACTAAGCCTCCGAGAAATCAAGGCGTAAAAGGAGTATGTGGTGGTGAAATTCAATAGTCTAATACTTCAGCGCGTAGCGCTTGCAGTCACAGCGCTCGCGTTTAGCGCGGTAGCTTCTGCGCAGTGGTCACTCGATCTGGATGACTCGCAGCTGTCATTCGTCACAGTGAAGGCTGAGCACATTGCCGAAGTGCACTCGTTCTCGCGCCTCGAAGGCCAGATCGATGCAGCTGGCAATGCACGTGTTAGTATCGATCTTACAAGCGTAGAGACCGGAATTGCCATTCGCAATGAGCGCATGCAGACGATGCTGTTCGAGACAGGGCTCTACCCACAGGCGACTGTCAGAGCGGCAATAAACACCGACGCGCTGAGTGCTATCGCGGTTGGCGAAGACATGACGCTCGATACACAGTTGACGCTGGCACTGCATGGCGCAGAGACCGTAATCTCGGCGCCGCTGCGGGTGACACGGCAGACAGATGGCGTTCGCGTGACGACCCTTTCGCCCCTGATCGTCACAGCCGAGTCCGTAGGGCTTGTCGCTGGCGTTGAGAGTCTGCGAGAGATAGCCGGCCTTCCGAGCATCAGTCGCGCAGTGCCAGTGACCTTCTCAGTCAAGTTCGTCGCCGACTAATTGAGTTTCTTTTAAACGGCCCGTCAGAACGAATAGCGCAGCATCGCACGAATGACGCGGGGATTAGACGGATGGAAGTGGATGTCCTCCATTGCCTCGACCTCCCCCGGCAGGCGTGACTCGAAGAAAAAGGCGATGTCGTCGTCCTCTGCATCGAGCAGATTGAGCACATCGATACCCATCTCCCACGCACCAGCTGCGTAGGAGACCCCGGCGTTAATGAGAGTTGAGTTCTCTTTCATGACACTCTCATCTTCGGTAAGTGCCGCATCGCCGAAGTAACGGACGCGCAGACTCGCCGTAACCCCTTGGGTACCAACATAGGTCAGGCCCGCAGCGGCAACGTTTTCATGGGCATCGGTGATGCTGTTTGCGCCGTCGGGCAAACCTCTAAAATGACCTCTTGCTCGTGCGGCGCTCAAATCGATAACGAGCCTTTTACTGATCGAGTAGAACGCATTGAGCTCGACACCGCTGCGCCGTGTTGGGTCGCTCGGTTCGGTTGTGCCTGCGTCACCCACGAAAACCAGCTCTGAGTCGGTCGCAAGCTCGAACGCGGTTAGCGAAATATTGAAGCCTTTGAGGTTGTCATAGCGAAAGCCAATCTCGCCGCCGCGCCCCTCTACCAGAATATCTTGCGCCTCGGTGTCTTCGCCAGTAACGGGGTCAATTCGGTTCACTGCGGCGCGCACATCATTCGAATGAAATCCGTGTCCATAGTTCGCGTAAAGCTCAAGCGAGTCCGAGAGGCGGTATGCGAGTCCGAATTTTGGCTGCAGCAGCGCATCACTTTCAGAGCCGGAATTTTCCGCTCTTAGCGCTTCGACATCGAATCGAATGTAGTCGGCGCGAAGCCCAGTGGTGAGCCGAAGATTTTCACTCAGCGCTAATTCGCTCTCAGCATAGGTAGACAAACTCAACTCCCGTGCGCTGTCTTCGCGCACGCTACCATAGCGCAGCCGGCTGCGAGTATTGAATAGATTGAGTTCCTGCACATCGTCAACCCTCACCTCTGCGCCAAAAAGTCCCGCTGCCTTGAGTCCCATGATTTCGAATCGGCTCTGGCGGACAAGCGAGCCGCCGAAAAGCACTCGCTCGTCTTCCTGTTCAAATTCATCGCCGTTGATGGGGTCGTTGAGAGAATAGGTTGGGTTGTTGATCAGGCTCATGTAATAGGCGCTGGCGTAGGCCGTTAAATCCCATTCGCCCATTTCGAAGCTCCCGCTAAGCGAGTAGCGGTGAGATTGGCCACCGAGGTCGGGATCAATGAAGCCAAAGCGGTCGATCTGCCCAGAGGTCACCGCGCGTTGCGGCACTTGATTGGTCGATATCCACTCGGAATCGTAAGCGGTAAGGGTGAGCTGGCTAGGAATACCTGCGATTTCACCCGTATATTTAAGAAGGCCATTGTATTTGCGTACGTCTTGGTCGAGCACGAACATGCCATTGGTCTGCTGATGCTCGAGGGCGTAGAGCAGGCTACCCACCTCAGTGCTTACGGAGTCGGCGGCGACGAGTCGGATTTCGTCCCCCGAGCCTACGGTGACTTCCACAAAGCCTCTTTCGAGCGAGTCGTAGGTTTTCATCGAGCTAGTGCCGGCGAGTGAGAAATCTCCCGTATTCGCAAAATAGGGGCCTTTTTTGAAATCGATTCGTTCGATTACCTCGGGGATGATGAAGTTGAGATCCATATAACCCTGCGCATGCGCATGGGTGCGAAAGTTTACCGGCATGCCATCAAAGAAGGTCGAGAAATCTGAACCGTGATCGAGGTTGAATCCCCTGAGAAAATATTGGTTGGCCTTGCCCGGCCCGCTGTGCTGAGTCGCAATCATGCCCGGGACGACCTCTACCAATTCGCCAACGCGGGCGAGAGGTCTCGTTGAGAAGTCGGCATAGCCCACAACACCCTGCGAGGAGGAGTCGGCGCTGCCGAGCAGTTGCAGCGAGCGGCCCCACACAACGACCTCTTCGATAACGTCGCTGCTGCTCTGAGCGCTGACGACCATGGAGTGCATCGAGGCGGCGAGGGCAACGCCGAGGGCTATTTCGTTGAGTGGGCGGCAGTGGAGACTGGAAAACGTGGATCTAGTAGCGGATGACACGGTTATCGGCACCTATGAATCAGTTATGTGGCGCGCGCAACCGGCACGGCGTTGCTGCGCAATTGTGAGATCGTGCAGGTTACGCAGTAGACGCACTAAGGGTAAGTTGCAATAGGTTTAATAACGTTAAATGCTCGGTTTAAACGGTGTTATCGCGTGGCAGAGAGCTTCGTTTCGAGTTCGGGCTGGGGACTGTCCGGTATTAACTGCGATAGCGTCAGTGAAAGCGCGGCGATGCCCGCCCCGATGAGGAAGACAGCGCTTGAATTTGTGACCCAGACAATTCCGAGCAGGGCAGGGAGCACGACGGCGGCGATGTGGTTGATAGTGAAACTGATGCTCGATGTCGCCGCAATGTCGGCTGGGTCTGCGATCTTCTGAAAGTAGGTTTTGATCGCAATTGCCATGGCGAAAAAGAGGTGGTCGAGCAGATAAAGTAGAATGGCAATGGCGAGCGTGTCGACAAAAGCATAGCTCACGAACACGAAGATGAGTCCAATGTATTCGAGCGTCAACGCGCGGCGCTCGCCGATGCGCGCGATAAGCCTGCCTATTTTTGGTGCCAAATAGAAGGTCAGAACTGCGTTAACGAGCGTTAGCATAACAACGTCTTCGATTGGAAAATCAAATTTCTCGACGAGCAAGAAGCCGGCGAACACGACGAATATCTGACGACGCGCCCCTGCAAGAAACGTTAGGGAGTAATACAGCCAGTAGCGTTTTCTCAGAAACAGCGTTTTGCGTTGTATAACCGCGTCGGGGAAGTAGGGGATTCGTAGACGACAATAAACCGCGATTGCGACGGCCGCGCCTCCGGCGAGACCATAAATAAGAATGTAGTTAGCGCTAAATAGAGCGAGATAAAGATAGAGCGCACTCAGAATCGCAAAGTTACACAGTGATTTAACACTCAGTAACTGACCCATAACAACCGGTGCTTCCTCTTTCGATAGCCACTGCAGGCTTAGCGAATTCTGTAGCGTTTCGAGGTAGTGAAAGCCGATCGACATGAGCACCGTGGCAAAATAGAGCCACAGCGCCTGCGGAAAAAAGGCGGTGATTGCGGTGCCAATGCCGAGAGTAGCAAGCGAGAGTAGCGCGAAGGTTTGCTGTCTTAGGTAAATCATTACCAGTATTGCGGTGAAGGCGAGGAAGCCGGGTACCTCGCGTAGGCTCTGCAGCAGGCCGATTTCTTTGCCGGTGAATGACGCTTCTTCGACGACAAAATTATTCAGTAGTACCTGCCATGTTGCGAATGCGATGGTGTTACCGATAGCGAGCAGAAATAAAAGGGTCTTTTGGTCACCTCGACCGAGGGCTTCGCGGAGAGTGCCTAGCATATTGGACATTGTCGGAGCCTCGGAATCGGGTCTGGTTGACTAGCTCGGCTAGCGTGTTGGCGCCGCAGATTATATCATCGACCCATGCAGTCTTCCCTTTCGATTTACGCCGGTCCAAAGGCGCGTACCCAACTCCTTGAACAGGGCGTCACAGCGTCTCAATTTAACGTCATGGTTGGCGCCTCAGGCGGCCCTAAATGGTTTGTGCTCTACGGACTTGATCGCTACTTATTTGGCACTTTTCTGCAGGAGAGAACAGAGCCATTACTCACGCTCGGCTCGTCGGCGGGCGCTTGGAGGATGTGCTGTCTCGCGACTGCGGATCCTGTCGCCGCTATCGATCGTCTCGCTAAGCTGTATAGCGAAGAGCAGTATTCCGACACGCCCACCCAGCGTGAAATAACGCTCAAAGCCGAGGCCATGCTCGCGGGCATGCTTGGACCAACTGGCGCGGCGGAAATAGCATCGAACGAGAGGTTTCTAACGACCATCGTTGCGGATCGCAGCCGCGGATTTGGTTCATCGAGACATAAAGGCCTACAGACTGCGTCGCTCGGCTTAGCGGCGCTGGCGAATGTCGTTTCTCGTCGCAGCCTGTCGCTTTTTTTCGAGCGCACTCTCTTCTCGACCCAGGGTAGGGAGTCGCCTTGGGCTTCTGTCGACGATCTGCGCACGACGCTCGTACCGCTGCGAGAAAACAATATCATGCAGGCGATGATGGCAACTGGTGCGATCCCCTATGTGCTCGAGGGCGTGCGCGACATACCTGGTGCGCCATCGGGTCTTTATTGGGATGGGGGCATGACCGACTACCATTTCGATATGGATTTTCATGCGGGCGATGGGCTAGTTCTCTATCCACATTTTTCGGCCGAAGTGATTCCTGGCTGGTTCGATAAAGCGCTCCCTTGGCGTCGTGCTCATGCGCAGCACTACGATCGAGTGGTCCTCGTGACACCCTCCAAAGAGTTTGTGGCAACGCTGCCAAATGGGAAAATCCCAGACCGCAAAGACTTCGAAAAACTCGGCGCTGACGAGCGGATACGCTGCTGGCGTCAGGTTCTGAAAGCGAGTGAGCGACTTGCCGTAGATTTCCAAGAACTCGTCGAGTCGGGCGTGGGGCTCGATCGTATTCGGCCTTTCTCTGAACGTGATCGCTAGTGGGTATCTGAGGTATCAAGCATGGGCGACTCTCTTTTAGATTTGGAAAAAGGCGAGCAGCAATCGATCGTCATTCGGGCAGCCACTACTAAAGATGCGAAAGCACTGGTCGCGATTTATAACCGCTATATTTTAGAGACAGTCGTCACCTTCGAGATTGAGCCGATCACAGAGGCAGACATGTTGCAGCGCCTTGCTAAAGTTGAGGCGACGATGCCTTGGCTTGTTGCGGTGGATTCAAGCGGGGCGATTGCGGGTTATTCGTACGCTACGCAGTGGAAGGCTCGCGCGGCCTATGATTTTGCACGAGAGGTTACAGTTTATCTAAAGCCAGGCTTTGAGAATTTAGGCTACGGTACGAAGCTTTACAGGGCGCTGATAAGTATTTTGCAGGAGACGCCGATACATGTCCTAATCGCGGGCATTGCGCAGCCAAATGCTGCCAGCGTCGCTTTGCACGAGAAAATCGGCTTTAAGAAAGTAGGCGAATTTGAAGAGGTCGGACTCAAATTTGGTCGGCGAGTCAACATGGGTTACTGGCAACTATTGATATGAGAATTAAATGCAAATCCTTCCCGCGGGCAGGTGTCGGAGTTCACTTCTCTATGTTGAAGTTAATTGCGGCTCTGGCACTTTGTCTCTCGCTTAATTCCTGTTTGGGCATCGCCGTAGGCGCGGCAAGTGCGACTGTAGGCGCTGGGATAGCCGTCGCGAAAGTCCCTGTTAAGGTAGTTGGAAAGGCTGCTGGGGCGACACTTGGGCTCATACTCCCAGATGGAAAGGAATAGCGCTTGATGAAAATTGATCCCAACGACTACAACATCCCTGAAGGGTTCAGACATTACGGTGGCGATCCCGCCGAAGACTCTCTCGGGCCGTTTTTCGGCAGGATTGGCGAGAATGGATTCGAGACTGCCTTTCGCGCGCAAGCGAAACACTGCAATGGCCACAATACCGTCCATGGCGGCATCCTGATGAGTTTCGCCGACTACTCGCTTTGCATGGCGGGCATAGACGGAGAGGAGGGCGTCAGCGTAATTACAATAAGCTGCAACAACGAATTTATCCTGCCTGCGCTCGAAGGTGATTTGATACTAGGTCGCTGCGAGGTCTTGCGCCAAGGGCGCTCGCTAATTTTTGTCCGCTGCACCTTATCAGTGAACGGCAATCACGTGCTTAATAGTAGCGGCGTTGTTAAGCGAATCCCTAAGCCCGCTTAACGCATAGCGCCGAGTTCGGCCTCTCTAAAGTTTGTAGACCTTGCTCGCTGTGCCCGAAAAAAGTGCCTGCTGTTCACTTTCATTATAACGCGCAGCAATTTTCTTGAGCGCGTTCCAAAGCACAGGGTAACTAATACTTAATCTGTCTACGGGGAAGTTGCTCTCGAACATACAACGCTCGGGTCCAAAACACTCGATCATGTGGTGATAGTAACGCCCCTGAGCTGCGACGAATTCGTCAGAGGTTGGCGGGCGTTCGGCGAGGTGCCAGTCGAAACCGTTGTCTGGCATTGCAAGCCCGCCAATTTTTGCATAGACGTTGCTGCATTTTGCCAACTCACGCATTTCTACTTTCCACTCTTTAAAAATTTCATCGCGATTGCCTCGGAAGCGACCCACGCCGAGGGGTGTGCCAAAGTGGTCTAACACCATGGTGCATTCGGGCACTGCATTCGCGAGGTCGATATAGTCCAAGTTCTGATGATGGTAGTGCCAGGTGTCGTAACTTAGCCCGCGTGCTGCGAGCAGGCGTAGTCCTTCGCGGAACGATTCTTTTCCATACAGGTAGGCAGGCGCGGAACCGGGAATGACCAGCGCCTCGGGTTCTCTGTCGCGTGCACCGGCCTGTCTGATACCCTTAAACAGGGCTCCGGCAATCGCGGTATGCCCGTCGAGAAGCTCTACTAGTTTCTCCTTTTCGGTGCCTGCGAGGGTTAGATCGGCATGGGCGACGATGCCGGCTATCCGCGCGCGATTTTCACTGTTTTCATGCGACTGTTTGGCGATTTCGGTGATCGCTTGGGTTTCGCCAAGTGCCTTTAAGTGTTCTGGGCCCTCGCGACGGTAGAACGCACGACACTCCATGAATACTGTTTTGGTCACATTGTGGCCCGCACCGGTGTCCGCCCACAGCTCGTTTAATAAATAGTCTTGGTTGAAGCGGTTACGCCAGAGATGATGGTGGGGGTCGATAATCTCGCGCGCTGGATCCTCAATGGGCTCGATCACTTGCGCGAGCCAGTCGTTGCTGCCAGGGGTCGGGGTTGTCATAGGTAGGTCCTTACTCTTTGATACCGTAGGGTGTCGCCGATTTTAATTACTAGAGTTAAGCCTAAGGCTTACGTGCATGCAAGAGCTTGATCGCGGGCAATAATTGCGCAGTAAGGTGCTCGGAGGTTATGCTCGGCTCTCTAGAAAATACAATGAAAAGCGTGTGATAAGAAGCGCAACGCTTAATAAGAATACTCTCGGAGAGTTAGATGGATCTGCCAGCTTTAGTCATACTGTGTTACCTCGTCTTCTTTGTGCTCGTCGGCATCTATATCAGCAGCGGCAACCGTAGTTCGGCCGACTGGGCCATAGGGGGTGGGACCCTCGGAGTAGGGATGCTGGCGGCAGGAATCGCGGGCACACGTATCGGGGGCGCTGGCACCTACGGTGTAGCGGGTGATGTGATTAGCGAGGGCATCGGCCACCTCTGGTACGGTGTTAATTCCTTCGCGGCGCTTTTTTTGGTGGGTCTTTTCTTCGCCATTCCTTATCGTCGGCTGCGTCTCTCCAGCGTGGGTGAGGTGTTCGACTTTCGGTTTGGATCGCAGCGCTGTCAGTCGCTCTCCAGCCTCTGCGTGCAGGCAGAATATCTTGTAATCAATATTATCGAGCCCTACGTCATTGCCACTATTGTCAGTGGCGTAACCGGCTGGCCGTTCTGGGTCGGGATTCTGATCGGCGGTTTCGTTATCGTTCTATTTACAATAACGGGCGGACTGAAGGGCACGGCAGTGACCAATATTGTGCACTGCATCGTGATCATTGTAGGCCTAGGAGCGGTGGGACTTGTCGCAATGCAGAATCTCGGCGGGTGGACGGCCGTTGTTGCTGAATCGAAAGTCATGCTCGAAGCCTCGGGTAAGGACGTGCCGTCTTGGTGGAGTTTTACTGGTATCGGATGGGCTACGATTATCGCGTTGTTTATCTCTGCCACGATCCATACTCCAGCCGCCTCGGTGTACGCAAACTATGCGAGTTCGGCAGCAAAGCAAGAATATCTGATTCCCGGATTCTTTTGGGCTGGCATCATCGCAGCCATTATGCCCGTGGTTGCGGGCGGCATCGGTATTCTTACGATGGTGAAATACGGCGCCGAGAGTGGTCTCTCTGGGTACCTAAATATTGCTCAACTCGCCATAGATACGGGGCCTCTGCTGGGCGGCATTGCACTGGCGGCGGTGCTTGCGGCGGTCATCTCATCAGGCGCGCCGATATTGCTTGCGAGTGCCACAATGCTGGTAAGTGACTGGATTCCTGCGTCGAAAGGATGGTCTAGCGATAAGAAACTCCGGGCGTATAAAGTAACAACGGCACTCTATGGCTCTCTCGCTGCGTTCCTTGCTTGGTCTCTAAACTTCGGCTCCGTGTTGCAGTTCTTGCTTCTAGGATTCGCCATGGTTGTGCCACCTGCGATTGCGGTAGGTTACGTTTTCTACTGGAAACGCACGACGGAGTTGGCGGTTTTCTGGGGAATTCTTACAGGCTTCGTTGGCGGCGCACTAATGTGGCTGCTCAATCGAAATTTTGCCGGGAGTGAGAATGCAGACGTCGGTGGTTTTCCGCAGTACTGGTACGAACTCTGTCAATTTCTGGGGGAGTGGCGTGATCCGTCATTCCTGACATTGATTCTGCCCTTGGTGGTGATCCCTGTGGTGACGATCCTGTTTCCTGACCAAGAGGAGGAGTCAGAGCTAGCCGACGCGTTTTACGCAAAGCTAGGCCGTTTTCAGCGCAATTTCGACTGGGCTTGACGCCCAGTCGAAACGGTTTTGACCTTAGGCACGCGCCTGAATGACGAAGGGTCCAGGCGTTTTGTAACTTTCCTCAAGCAGTCTACAGAGGTCTTCAGCATCTTTGGCATGTGCGCCGGGGACGCCGAAACCTCTGGCCATCGCAACCCAGTCTAGCTCCGGACTGCCGATATCAAACAGACTAGCTGCGATATCTCCCACCTCTGTGACGCCGAGGCGAGCATACTCAACGTTGAGTATATTGTAGGAGTGGTTGGCGAAAATTAGTGTAGTGACATTGAGGTTCTCGCGAGCCTGCGTCCAGAAAGATTGGTTTGTATATGCAGCACCCCCATCGCCGAGCATGGCCAGCACCGGTCGATCTGGGCAGGCGAGTGCGGCGCCAGTTGCCACCGGCCCACCTTGCCCAATTGCGCCGCCAGTAAGACTCAGCCAGCTATTGGGCTCTGAGTTTTGACAGAACGCATGCGCGGCGTTACCCCCGCCCGAGTCGGTAGCGACAATAAGACCGGCGGGCATAGTCGCCGCAACTGCCTGAATGATTGTTTTCGTCTCGAGATCTCCTGTTGGACGCGGTATTTCGCGACGTTCATACGTTTTGACTGATTCATTCTCAGCGCCAAGGCGCTTAGCGAGACGAGCAAGTGCGTCAACGGCATCCTCTTCCTTTTGGGTTAACCTGCTCACGTTACAGCCTTTCGGAATGAGCTGCCCCGGAATCCCGCGATAGGCGAAGAAACTTGCAGGCGGCTCTCCACCTACCAGAACTAAGTGATCAACTCCGGCAAGCGTTTGTAACACTTGTTCAGGGAAATAGGGCAGGCGCTCAACTTCGGGGTTGCCGGGGCCGCCATCTACGCGAGCCGGGAACGTACCAGTGAAAAGTCTACAGCCGGTTTTAACCGAAATTTTACTCGCATAGGCTAACGCCTCCGGACTGACACCATGGTGTTCGAGGAGTAAAGCAACGCTGCCTCCGGTATCGATCGTAGCGGCGACCGCGTCAATCGCCTCGCTGCTGGCTTTGCTTCGCTGAGGTAACGCATTTGGCGCAACCGGTCCTTTGCTTTCGCCCCATGCTGCATCTGCGCCCATAATGAGTGTCGCGATTTGCCCCTGCGACCCAGGGGTCTGGCGAAGGGTTGCAGTAAAGGCGTCGGCGCCATCTTGGGCGAGCGTCGTCTCCGTGCTCTCCGACTTGATCCAAGCCGAGTAGTTACGCGCAAGCGTATCGATGTTGGAAGTGAGTGGGGCATCAAATCCGACATGGTAATTCGGATGATTGCCGACGATATTAATCATCGGTGAATTTGCGCGGCGAGCGTTATGTAAGTTTGCGATGCCGTTAGCGAGTCCAGGCCCTAAGTGAAGCAGGGTCGCTGCAGGTTTGCCTGTCATTCTCGCATAGCCATCGGCGGCGCCGGTACACACGCCTTCGAAAAGCGCGAGTACCGATTTCATCTTTGGTACGCGGTCGAGTGCTTGTACGAGATGCATCTCTGAGGTGCCGGGGTTCGCTATACAGAGTTCTACACCGCAGTCGGCAAGGGTTTCGATTAAGGCGGTAGCGCCATTCATTGCGGCATCGTTTTGGTCTTCAGACATGTAAACCCTCTCGTTTTTATAGTGATTGTTCCTCTCGCGCACAGCTACTTTCGGCATGCTCTCGTGCCTAATCATACCAGTTAAGAGAGTACGTGGAAGCGCAGTCTTACAAGTCATGTCGGACTGGCAGTTGCCCTTTTATGCGGCGAGCGAACCCGCTAGACTAAGTCCCGACACGCAGGCGATAAGGTAGGGGAGTAAAAGCAATATTATGCAGGCAGAAATCATGAACTTGTTTGCGGTCCCGGTCGTGCGGTCCTCGCTCGGCCGAGGCTTCACTGCCGATGAGATGCGCTTTTTTCAAGCAGAGTTGCGCGATCCCATCAATGCTATTTCCAATTTTTCTTCGCGCAATAAAAGCGTGCTCAATGCGCCTGAAATGGCCGCACTGAGGGCAGTGATTCAAAGTAGCCTTGATCACTATTTGGCAACTGTATTCAGCCCCTCGAACAGCGTTAAGTTAAAAGTAACGCAGTCTTGGCTAACGCTATCGCGCAAAGGCGAGTCGCATCACTCTCATGTCCACCCTAATAGCGTCGTGAGTGGTGTGCTCTATATCAACTTAGCGAAAGAGGACGGCATCAATTTTTATCGGAATCAAGACTCGACTTGGTACGAGTTATTGAGAGGGCAAGAGACTTACCACAATGCCTATCGGTACTTTATCGGCACGAAGGTTGGCGATATTTTGCTTTTCCCCTCCAATCAGAGCCATGGTGTAAGAGAAGTTGTAGAAGATGTTGAGCGAGTGAGTCTTTCTTTTAACACTTTTTTTGATGGTGAACTCGGCCGCGAAGAGTTTGCCAATTCGCTGAAAATCTCTGTCGGCTAATTTGAATTTAATGAACAGAACTTGGAGTGCCGGTGGTGGTAACGATGTTTAGGCGTGGTTTCTTAATGCTTGACCCTCTGCGGCGGCTCGCAGGTCAGCAAGGCGCTCTGCTCCTGTTTTTACTCACTTTGGTGGTTCATGCGGCACAACCGGCATCTGGCGCAGAAAACGGGGCGCACGAAGATCCGTCGAAACTAGATTTCTATCTCATTACGGTAGATGTGGGTAATAACGTTTGGGATAACTTTGGACACAGTGCGCTGCGGGTAGTCGACGGGCTAGCTGGCACAGATACGATCTACAACTGGGGAGTGTTTGAGGTGCGCGATGGTCCAGTCGCGTTTGCTTATGACTTCTTTGTCGACGAGCTAGAGTACCGACTTGCGACCCAAAACACGCGGCGCGAAATCGATAATTATCGTGCGCAGAGGAGGTCGGTCTGGCAAGACGAGCTCCGATTGAGTGCAGCGCAGAAGCAGAGGTTGCTCGCGAGATTGAACTGGAATCGAGCGCCTGAAAATTGGTATTACGACTACGATTATTTCTTCGATAACTGTACAACACGCATTCGAGACTATCTGAACGAAACGCTTGATGGCGCCATTTCTGCGCATGTTGCGAAGGTGGCGGGAACCACATTTAGAGAGCAGGTGCGAAGTCACTATGCCTCATTGCAGCCGATTAGTTTCTCTCTCGATGTCATAATGAACAGCAATCTTGATCGTGAGATGAGCGGATGGGAATCGCTGTTTCTGCCATTGAATCTGCGTGCCAGTCTCGCGGAACTGAAAGGCGTTAATCCGCAAGACGGTTTGGAGGCTTCGTTTTTCGGCAGGCGTGAGATGCTGTTGAACTACGAGGCGCCTGCTCCGCAGCGGGATTTCTACCGCTCCGCCTCGCTCACCGCGCTTTGCCTCACGCTCTATTTTCTTTTGATGCTCAGGCGGATTAGGCGCTCCTACTTTGCGACGCATTCGCAACTAGGGTTCAGAGCGATGAGTGTAAATTTTAGGCTATTCGGAGGGCTTAGTTTTGTGCTGTTTGGTGTCAGCGGTGTTTATGGCACTCTGATGCTTGGTAGCTGGTTTTTTTCAGGCCATGAAGATCTGCATCATAATGCCAACTTGCTACTCTTCTGGCCGACGGACCTCCTCGGTGCGGTTATCGCTTTACGCTGGCTTTTTCTGGCGCAGCCGTGGTATCTGACGAATAATAACAAGCCCTTTACGGTTTATTACTTTTTCGCGAAATTCTGCGCTGTGATTCTTTACTGCTTTGCCACGGCGTTTGGTTTTTTTGAGCAAGACACGCTGCAGATAGCCTTGTTTATCGCGCCATGGCTGTTCGCTCTCGGCTTATTAAGTTGGCTTGTTGGGTTCGATGCTGCCAGAGGCAGCGACTCAATTTTATAGAGACACAAAGATGCAGCGGTCGCGACGGGCATCGATGAGAATTGGAGATACGACATTGAGTAGCAATCGAGTAGATGCCGCCACGCGCAGCGAGAAATTGGAAGCCATGGCATCGAAGGTTGCCGAATCTGCAGCGCAGTTGAAGCAGATCCAGGACGCTTCGCCGCAGGAAACACGCGCAGCACGCGCAGAGAGGGGGAATCCTTTTGCACCACCTGCGGTTGAAGGGGTTGAGGTAATCGAATCGAGTATCGTGCACGACGCGGGGAAGACGCGAGTGCGTCGCTACTACCCAAGCGGCAGCTCGTTTGATTTTTCTAAGCCGGTTCTCACTGGATCCCAGCGCCCTGCGCTCGTCTACTTCCACGGGGGTGGGTATGTATTGGGTGATGTCGCACAGTATGACACGCTAACGCAGCAGCTCGCGGAGCGAGCAAACTGCATCGTGATTTCGGTAGACTACCAACTCGCGCCAGAGGCTAGATCTAAACAAATTTTTGCCGAGGCTTTCTCTGTTTATCGTTGGCTGTGTACCAATGGCGCGGATTGGGGCATCGATACGTCAAAAATCGCCGTAGGCGGAGATAGCGCTGGTGGCAATCTCTCAATTGCGGTCGGGCTTAATTGCAAGGCGTCTCGGGTTCCGCAGCCCTGTTTCCAACTGCTCCTTTACCCGGTAACGGACTACACCATGAGCTTTCCATCGATAACGGAATTCAGCTCAGGCTATTTTCTGACCAAAGCAGGGATGGAGTGGTTTCGAAGCCACTTCCTCGAAGACGCAAGTCGCGCGATGGACCCCATCGTCTCACCGCATTTTGCCGACGTTGCAGGCTTAGCGCCTGCGTTTGTTTTAACGGCGGGATTTGATCCACTGCGTGATGAGGGTGAAGCGTTTGCGCGCAAGCTCTCCGCGGCAGGCGTAGCAGTGAGGCATGTCTGCTACACCGATATGATCCATGCATTTATCTCTTTTGCAGGAGGCATCGAGGCAGGGATGGAAGCGATCGAAGAGTCTGCCCAAGCGCTTCGCAACGCGTTTGCCTAGGTCTCATCTTAGCCCTAAAAATAGCGGCGCGAAGGCGTAAGTTCCGAGGCTTAGCAGGGCGATAGAGAGTACCGCGAGCCCACGAGTGGCGTAGAGGGGCAGAACTGGGCGACCAGCACGCTGATGCCGAATATAGATCTCAACGCCGATTAAGTAAGGCACGAAGAACGCAAAATCTTGAAAGTAATCGAATGGGCCACTGAAATTTTCACCAATCCCCGTGTCGCCCATGGTGGCGAACCATACACCATACTGTATTCGATAGAGCCATGACCCCATCGCGAGGACGAACACTCGCAGTGCCCATTCCCTGTGGGTAATAAAGTCATGAGCACGGGCATAGCGGACGGTCTGAACGCAGCAAACAAGCACGCTCAATCCATACAGAGCAAACGCTATGTCCATCACCGGACCACCAATGGTTCGGTTAATCGCGATAAACCCCAGTCCTCCGATCGCGGTGAGAATAGCCGAGACAAAAAACAGGTAGCCCGATGCGCGGTGTAGCGCAGGGAAGCGCTGGCGGAGTGGTGTAAAAAGTTGCAGTGGGGCAAGAAAGGTTATAAACGCGCCTGAAAGCATGTGCGTGAATATCGCTGTATTGGGTAGCAAAGCGCCAGCCGTGTAGAGGTGAGTTTCCGTGCTTAAGTCTTGGCTAAGCCCTCTCATGCTAAAGTCGAGCGCGTAGTAAACAAAGAGCAGGGCGAAAACACCCATGACAAAAAGAAGAGTTCGGTTGATGCGCAGGTCTATCGAGTTATTCGCGATCGCCATAGCCGTGTAAACCTCATCGAATTATTATTTTTATCACCGCGAGGTTTATTCAAGCAGCAAAAAGCCGACAATGGAACCCATTCTTTCTTTGGGTGCCTTTGTCGGCTTTTATGTCGGCTTTTATGTCGGTTTAATATGCCGGCTTGGGTGTCTTTCCTGATCAAGCGTTTCTAGTGGAATCTGGAGCTGGCAAAACCTCTCCGGTCCTTAACTAGATGCCTGAGATTTCAACTCGACGATTCTGCTGGTAGGCAGCATCGTTCTGACCAGTCTGTGCCGGACGTTCTTCGCCGTAGCTGACGACTTCGATCTGGCTGCGCGCAGCACCGTTTACGATTAGGAAGTTGAGTACGCCATTGGCTCTGCGCTCGCCCAGTGCGAGGTTGTACTCACGAGTGCCGCGCTCGTCAGCGTGGCCTTCGAGTCGAATGCGCTTGCTTGGATTCGCAGCGAGGTCCTTCGCGTGATAGGTCAACACGTCTCGGTCTGCCTGACGGAACTCGGCGACGTCAAAATCGAAGTAGAACACTGTGGTATTGAGTGCGTTGCGGGCCATGCGCTCTTCCGCAGCTGCAGCGCGAGCGCGTGCTTCCGCTTCTAGCTCTTGTGCGCGGCGGGTTGTCGCATCTACACCACTCTCGGTTTCGGCAACGGCAGGCTCTTGAGCCTCTTCGCCGGTTGAGCTACAGGCGGCTAGGCCTGTGAGCGAGAGAATCAGAATAGCCATTTTCGCCAGTTGTGTAATCTTCATGTAAGCTCCTGCTTGATTGACGTGGGCATTGATCCAAAAATGTATCAAATTTATTAATGCAAAAATAATATAGTATTCGAATACCGAATGCTATATCGGCCGAATAATTTTCCTCTCTATTTCGGTCCGCCGCGGCGCACGGGAGCAGTGGCTTGCGGCTATGTTGAGGTCGGCGGAGAAAGCCCGCTGACGCCCTATTTTCGGCGATTAAGGGAGGGGTCTAGGGAGCCGAGAAAATATCGAGCAAGCGTTCGATTTTTGCTTATCAAGCAACCTCATTAGTGCTAGTCTTGGACTCATTAAAGGCCGTAACTCTGCCTCGGATAGTGTTTCTGTCGTGCGTCTTCCTACTGCCCCAAACTAAAGGGTAGTCGTAAGCGTCCAGGCTATCCGCCGGCTACGTACCATTTTGCGTACTACTTCGCGTACTACGTTACGTACTATATTCAGTACTGCAATAGGTACCATAAGAGCCAAGTTTACTGTTCGCCTCGCGAACTCACACTCACATGACATCCACACCATACTGACACCACAATATGTCATTGCAACAAGGTGTCATCGCAACAGGAGACAAGACCGTGAACGCAGATTTTACCGCGGAAGAACTGGCCTTTCAGGCCGAAGTGCGCGAATTCCTTGCCAATGAATTTCCAGCTGAGCTAAAGCAGAAGGTCGACAAACGTATTCGTCTGAGCAAGGACGAAATTGTCGGCTGGCAGAAGATTCTTTATAAAAAAGGGTGGATGGCACCCAATTGGCCCAAGGAGTACGGCGGCACTGGATGGACGCCTACGCAGAAATATATTTTCAGCACGGAAATGGGCCTTGTCGGCGCCCCCGAGCCTACGCCTTTCGGCGTGACCATGGTCGCGCCTGTGATCATGGCCTACGGCACAGAAGAGCAGAAGCAACGTTTTCTGCCGGACATTCTTGAAAGCAATGTTTGGTGGTGTCAGGGTTATTCTGAGCCGAATGCCGGTTCAGACCTTGCCTCATTGAAGACGATGGCCGTCCGCGACGGCGATGATTATATCGTTAACGGCAATAAGACTTGGAATACTTATGGTCAGTATGCCGATTGGATTTTCTGCCTCGTTCGGACCGACAACAGTGTTAAGAAGCAAGAGGGCATTAGCTTCCTGCTAATCGACATGAAGTCGCCTGGTATTACTCTCAAGCCAATCGTACTCCTCGACGGCCACGCCGAGGTCAACGAAGTGTTCTTCGATGATGTGCGTGTCCCCGCAGCTAATCTAATCGGTGAAGAAAATAAAGGTTGGACCTACGCGAAGGTGCTTCTGACACACGAGCGCACCAATATCGCTGGCGTTCCACGTGGCAAGCGCCGCCTTGCTTCTCTTAAGCGAATCGCAGCAGAAACAGACGATGGTTTTGGCGGAACAATGGCCGACAACGCCGACTTCAAAGCGCAGCTTGCCGAAGTTGAGATCGAATTGCAGGCATTGGAGTATGCGGAGCTTCGCACGCTCGCTGCGCTTAGCGTGGGTAAGGCGCCCGGCCCTGAGTCTTCGATTTTAAAAATCGTTGGAACAGAGCTCGCGCAGAAAATGGATGAAATGACTGTCGAACTTGCCGGCTACAACTGCCTGCCGTTTGTACCCGAGCAATTCGAAGAAGGGTTTGAAGGCGAGCAAATGGGCCCAGGAAGCTCTGCGGCCGCGGCGCTAAGTTATTTTAATAATCGTAAGCTCTCGATCTTCGGCGGTTCTAACGAAGTTCAGCGCAACATCATCAGCAAGGCAGTGTTGGGACTTTAAGCTCCCCGCCTTCGTGAACGATTGTTTACTCACTAATTTGAAAGAGGTTTGACAGTGGATTTTTCTTATTCAGAAGAGCAGCAGATGCTGCAAGAAAGCGTTCAGAAGTTCGTAATGCAAAAATACGACTTCTACACACGAGACGATATTATCAAATCCGAGGCAGGTTATAGCGCCGAGAATTGGACCATGTTTGCCGAGTTAGGCTGGCTCACGGTGCCGTTTACCGAGGAAGACGGTGGATTCGGCGGCAAGGCTGTCGATCTCATGGTGATGATGGAGGAGTTCGGTAAAGGTATGTTGGTCGAGCCTTACCTCTCCTGTGCCATTATGGGTGGTACGCTGATAGCCGATCTAGGCAGCGAAGAGCAGAAGGGTGCGTTGATTCCACAGATCATGGAAGGCGCGATGATTACGGCAGTAGCCTATGCGGAGCAAGGCAGCCGTTTCAATCCGAATAATGTCAAGACTTCTGCAGTCGCCGCAGGCGATGAAGTTGTGCTCAACGGCGCTAAGACTGCGGTTTTAGGCGCGCCAAATGCGCAAACGATAATCGTCAGCGCACGCGAGTCCGGCGCTGCAACCGATGCCGACGGCATTTCGCTTTTTCTCGTCGACGCCAACGCAGCCGGTGTGAGCATTAAGCCCTATACAACCATCGACGGTCGCAAGGCCGGCGAAGTAACGCTTGCCGACGTGCGAGTGCCTGCCACTGCTCGATTGGGTGCTGCCGGCGGCGCGGCTGCGACACTTGCTGCAGTCATCGATCGAGCAACGCTTGCCGTGGCTGCCGAAGCAGTCGGCGCAATGGATTCGTTGTTAACCAAGACGGTCGAATACAGCAAGACGCGCAAACAGTTTGGGACTGCGATCGGCACGTTTCAGGCATTGCAGCATCGTATGGCCGATATGTTCATTCAGTGCCAACTTGCACGCTCGATCGTGGTTCGCGCGGCAATGATTTTAGACAGCGATGAGGACGCGGTGAGCAAGGCACGCGCCGTTTCGTCGGCTAAATCAAAAGTCGGCAAAGCCATTCGCCTTGTGGGCCAAGAGGCCGTTCAGATTCACGGCGGTATCGGTGTGACCGACGAGCTAGATGTGGGGCACCTCTTTAAGCGAGTTACTGCGCTAGACCTTATGTTCGGCAACGCGGAGTATCACCTCCAGCGCTTCGCCTCGCTCTAAGCGTCGACCTGAGATCGTGAGTGAACTCATCCTTGTCCGCCACGGACAGGCATCCTTTGGCGCTGAGTCTTACGATAAGCTCAGCCCCAAGGGAGTCGAACAAGCAAAGATTCTCGCCCAGCACTGGAATGCGCTGGGCGAGAATTTCGATCACATCTACAGCGGTACCCTCTTGCGTCAACGCGAGACTGCCCACGAACTCCTCCCTCTCGTTGCCGGAAAGCCAGAAGCTTCGGTACAGTTGGCAGGATTCAATGAATACAATGGCGACCCGCTGATAAAAATCCACCTACGTGATCTGCGTGCCGCGGGCGAAGCTGTGCCATCGGAATGGCCAATTAAGAATGAGCGGCAATTTCAATCAGTTTTCGAAGCCGCTACCGCGAGATGGATTCGCGATGATCTAGACCCGAAGGAGGATGTCGAGGGATTTGAGCCTTGGGCGGAATTCAAGGCGCGCGTCTATTCTGCAATGGACGAAGTTATGGCGCGACACGGGCAAGGCAGTCGCGTCATTATTTCGACGTCCGGCGGCGTTATTGCCATGGCGTTACAAAGAGTATTAAATTTTCCTGACGAACATGTTATTGCAACCAATTGGATGGTGCGCAATAGTTCGGTGACACGTATGATCTACGGACGCGGCAAATTGTCGCTGACCCAATTCAACAATCTGGCTCATCTAGAGAATCCAGACAAAAAGCACATGATCACCTTCCGGTGAGTCGGCAAGAAACTATTGGACTGGAAAGCTAATTAGCCGGCTCTTAAGTAAGTAATCTCCGACACGGAGCCTAAAGAATCGAGAGCTACGAGCGAGCTCCTCGGTGGCAGGTCAGGGGCAGGGAAGGCTGAGAACGAAAGAGGGATTAAGGTTGACTGATAGCGCAGTAAACGAAGAATTAGTAGACCGAGCAGGTTCCATCCGGACGGGCGAAGAGCTCGACCTCGACTCGCTGCGACAGCATCTCGAGCCTGTGCTTGGGGCAAAGGTCGCACAGCTCGAAGTAAAGCAGTTTCCCGGTGGCTTTTCGAACTTAACCTATTTACTCAGCAGTGGAGATGAGCGTTGGGTATTGAGGCGTCCACCTTTCGGAAGCAAGGTTAAGTCAGCGCACGATATGTCTCGTGAGTTTAAAATTCTCTCAGCGCTTCAGGGTGTTTTTCCTTACGGGCCGAAGCCCGTACATTTCTGTGATGATCACGCTGTGCTCGGCTGTGATTTCTATCTGATGAGTTATATCGAAGGCTTGGTTATTCGCCGCGAATACCCCGCAGCACTTAACTTTTCCCCAGACCAGATTCGCGAGCAGTTGTTTAACTTTTTTGATGTTCTGTCCGAGCTTCATTCCGTCGATCTCGTCGAGGCAGGTCTCGATACCTTTGGGCGCCCAGCGGGCTATGTTCAGCGACAGGTCGACGGTTGGTGTAAGCGGTGGGTCGATGCTGTAACGCCAGACACGGTAAATTGCGACTCGACGATGCAATGGCTGCAGGACAACATGCCTGCTGAAAGCGGCAAGGCTAGCGTCATCCATAACGACTACAAAACCGATAATGTTATCTTTTCTCTCGAAAATCCCATGCAGGTCATAGGCATTCTTGACTGGGAGATGGCAACGGTCGGCGATCCATTAATGGACTTGGGCTGCACCCTAGGCTACTGGACTCAAATGGACGACCCCGACTTCTTCCGCCAGTACCGTACTATGCCAAGCGATGTACCCGGCGCACCGACACGCGCTGAAATCGTAAGTCGTTTCCAGGAAAAAACCGGCGTGCCTGTTGATAATTTCGCCTTCTACTTCGTGTTTGGTTTGTTCCGTCTGGGTGTAATCGGGCAGCAGATTTACTATCGCTTCTACCACGGTCATACGAAGGACCAACGCTTTGCAATGATGGTCAAAAAGACCGACGTGCTGCAGCGCATGAGTGAGATGATCATGCGTGGAGAAATCACTTCTTAGCTTTAGGCGCTAAGCGAACTGAAAGAGAATTGGCGGACAAATTAAGACAAGGACTAGCAGCATGACATTCGCGATTGACGAATTATTTTCGGTGGCCGGTAAAGTAGCAATTGTTACCGGTGGCTCTCGAGGCATCGGCAGGATGATTGCTAAAGGCTTCGTCGAGAATGGCGTGAAAACTTATATTACAGCACGTAAGGCAGAAGCCTGCATGGCGACCGCTGAGGAGCTATCCAACGCCAACAAGGGCGAGTGCATCGCGCTGCCGGCGGATTTATCGACAAAGCAAGGGCGTGAGGCTTTCGTTGCAGAAATTACTGCGCGCGAGAGCAAAATTGATATTCTGGTGAATAACGCAGGCGCAGCCTGGGGGGCGCCATTTGAAGACTATCCAGACGAAGGCTACGACAAAGTCATGGATATCAATGTTAAAGCGATATTCACCCTCACGCGCGATCTGATGCCATTGCTTAAGAATGGCGCAAGCCAGGAGAATCCGAGTCGGGTCATCAATATTGGCTCCATCGATGGGCTGCGCGTATCAACCATGGATAATTTCGCCTATGGCGCGAGTAAAGCGGCCGTTCATTTTCTCACCAAAAACTTAGCCCTTCGCCTCGGCCCCAAAGGTGTAACAGTCAACGCGATCGCCCCGGGCGCCTTTCAAAGCAACATGATGAATGCGACGCTAGAAAAATTTCAGGACAAAATCGAGAGCGAAAATCCACTGGGTCGTATAGGTGCACCCGAGGATATGGCTGGCCTCGCCCTGTATCTGGCTTCGAATGCATCCAAGTACATGACGGGCCAGGTTATCGCGCTGGACGGCGGGCGTCACATCGGTGCGCGACAGGATTAATTCGACAGGAAATCGTAAATGAACGCAAAGCAGGCTCGCAGGCCCAATAACCAAGGACCGCAAGCGATTCCAAGCCTGCTCGTCGTCAGCGCGGCGTTCGTGAGCGGCTTCTGTATTATGACCATCGAGATGCTTGGCGCTAGAATCATGGCGCCTTATTTCGGCGGCAGTTTGTCGGTATGGGGCAGTATACTCACCGTCTTTATGCTCGCGCTGGCATGTGGCTACCTGATTGGCGGCAAGCTCTCGGCCCGTCGTCCGAGCCTTTTTAACTACGCTTTCTTTTTCCTCGCCGCTGCTGCGCTTTCGCTGCCGATAATCTTCCTTGCTGATGAAATTATGCGCCCGATTTTCCTCGCGGTAGAAGACCCGAGGTACGGATCCCTCCTCGCGTCACTGTTTTTGTATTTTTTGCCAACGACGATTCTGGGGATGATCTCGCCTTACTCAGTGCGACTCCTCGTCGAAAACAGCGACCACAGCGGGCAAAAAGCGGGACTTCTCTTTTTTGTCTCAACACTCGGAAGCGCTGCGGGCACTCTCGGCACATCGTTCTATTTAGTGCTCTGGTTTGAGGTAAACGAGATCGTCTTCGGTACAGCGGCGGCGTTGGCATTGATTGGTATGGTATTAATGATCGCCGGAACTCAAAGGGGGCATGCAAATGACCTGTAGACTGTGGCCGGCTCTGTTTTGTCTTAGTCTCTTTAGTGCACCTTTCTTAGCCGCTGAGACCCTGCACGAAGAACGTTCGCTCTACCGCGATATCACCGTCACCCAGGAAGGGAATAGGCGCTGTTTGGTGTTCAATGTTCATCGCGGCGATCGCAATCAAACCTGTATGAACACCGCTGATCCAGAGCGCCTGGTGTTTGAATACGCGAAGATGACGTTCGCGGGGCTGCTTCTCAATCCCAATCCTAAAAACATATTGATCGCGGGGTTAGGCGGGGGGTCGCTGCCCTCTACGCTGACCAAACTTTACCCCGACGCCAAGATCGACGTCATCGAAATCGATCAGGCGGTGGTCAATGTTGCCGAGCGGTTTTTCGATTTCGAGGAAACCGAGAATGTGAAGGTTGCGGTAAACGACGCGCGCGTCTTTGTTAAACGCGCCGGACTGCTAGAGCAGCGATACGATTTTGTCATACTCGATGCGTTTACCGGCGACTATATTCCGGAGCATTTGCTAACAGAGGAATTTCTTGAAGAAGTGCGCGCGATAATGTCGCCCGATGCCGTCCTCGTCGCGAATACTTTTTCGACAAGCCGATTCTATGATCATGAGTCGGTGACCTACCAAAAAGTGTTTGGCGAATTTTTTAATTTTAAGCTGCCTAGCTCGGGTAATCGGATTATTATCGCCCGAGATGCAGCGCTGCCGCCAAGGGGAGAGCTGAACGCGGTCGCACGCTCGCTTGCGCCTAGGGTCGAGGCGTTTGGCGTACCGCTTTTGGAATACCCGAATCGCCTATCGACGAGGGTAGATTGGGATATGAGTCGCAGGGCGCTGACAGACCAATACTCGCCATCGAACCTGCTGCGCGACAATTAACTTGCGTACAAAGCGGATTCAGAATTCATCTGCCCCGACGATCACCCGTAGCTGTTCTTTATCTAGCAGGGCAATTTCGCGGTTGTCGACGCTGATAAGCCCTTTTCTCTGCAAGGAAGTAAACAGCCGGCTTACCGTCTCCACCGTCAAGCCAAGATACTCCCCAATATCTCCGCGTGTCATCGGGAGATGAAATCTGTTTGGCGACAATCCCACGCGCGCATAGCGGCTCGAAACGCCAAGTAGAAACGAGGCGATACGCTGCTCTGCGCTGTAGCTGCTGAGAATTGTGTGGATCTTTTGGTCCTTGGTGATCTCGGCGCCCATGATAGAGAAAAAATTATGCTGAAGACTCGGAAGCTTGAGGCTCAGGGATTCGAGTTGGCTAAAGGGAATTTCACAGATAGATGAGTGCTCTAATGCTATGGCCGAATTGGCATGCACCCTGTCGGCGATGCCGTCCATGCCGATTATCTCACCTGGCAGATAGAAACCGGTGACGCGGCCAGCCCCAGAACTGCTGAGAACATAGGTTTTAAAGCTACCCGAGCGAACCGCAAAAATGGACTTGAAATCGTCATGTTGACGGTAAAGGTGATCGGCTTTTTTGTAGGGGCGATTCCGCTCGACGATGTCGTCGAGTTGTTGCATCTCACTCTCATCGAGTGCGATCGGCAGGCATAACTCGTTGAGCCTACAGCTTCCGCAAGAAATGCCGGAACTGTGGGGGCATAGCTTCACTACCGGCGCGTTGCTTCTGTGGTCCTGTTGCTCGCTGGAGGCGAGGTTTGTGTTATTCACATTCGTCGAATGGTTACTCGATTGCATCCCTTCAGTCCCTCAATAATCTTTGAGCTATATCAAGATCGTTAGAGTAGTCTGCCACTAATCGAGGTGATGGACAATTTTAGAACGCGAGAAGGGGTAACAAACTGTTACCAAAGGTTAGAGTAGGTACAAGCTTTGCCCTAAAGCTCTTTGTCCGCTTTGATGAGTTCGTCCACGCAGTGGACGGAAAACAGAGAGTGCTGGGTCTACCATATAGAGCGTATAGAATTTCTATCCTACGTAAACAGTAAGTACATCGCAGTGCGCGCCATGGAGTACTTTGATAGCGGTGGAGCCTAACAGTATTTTCCATCCAGAATGTCCGTGACTGCCAATTACGATCGCATCGGCACCGATTTCTTCGGCAAGCGCGCGGATCTCAGGTGCCGGTGCGCCGAGTAGAGAGTGGGTGCAGCCTGGAGCAAGCCCCCATTCTTCGCCTAACGCAGCAAGACGCTCTTCGGCGAATTTTATCGCCTCTTGCTGCAGCTCGCTTACGTTAGCTGCGTAAATATCCATGCTATAGGCAGCGGCGATCGGTTCTACAACATGCACCAGATTGAGTTTGTTGGCCTCGCCATTGGCCATGCGGAGTGCTGCCTTAAACACTTTGTCGGTGTCTTTGGATAGGTCTATTGCAACGAGTATTTTACTGTACATAGTGCTCTCCTCTTGGCGTGAACGTCACGACCTTGGGTTCTAATTTCACATCATTATTGCTTTAAGTATTTGATTAAAGTCAACGTTTGTTTCGAATGACATAGGGGGCACGTCGCCTCTCTTCGTCTAAAGATAGGGTGAAAAAAGCCAAGCCGCCGCATCACGTAGTCGAATTAGATAATGCCTTGTCTCACGCGCCTCTGGATCTAACCGCTGCGCGTCTGCTAAGAGTGATTGAAGGTAATTGGCGAGCCAGAGATTGCACTCGGAGGAAAACAGTTCTAGCCCTAATTCGAAATTAAGGCGCAGGCTGCGGGGGTCGATATTGGCCGATCCTATCAGAGAATAGTCGCTGTCGATTATCAGCGCCTTGCTATGGATGAAGGGGGCTGGTACTTGATAGACGGGTAGCCCGTCGGCTACTAGCCGTTTTAGGCTGTGCTGAGATGCCCAGTGGGCTAGGTGAATATTTCCTCGCTTAGGGATAAGGATGCGGACATCGACACCGCGAAGTCGTGCAGCGGTGAGTGCACCGACAAGATCCTTTTCCGGAAGAAAATACGGCGTAATAAGCCATAGCCGTTCTTTTGCGCTCGAGAACACACCGAGAAGTACGTCGTTTAACTTATCACTATCTTCGTTGGGACCATCTAAAATTAGCCGTGCCTCAGCACTAAAGGGTATGCTCGGGTCGGGTAACGAGTCTGATGCATTCGCGAATGTCTCGCCGGTACTGCGCAACCAATCTGCTCTAAACGCGCGCTCAAAGTCACCGACAATCGGTCCTTCGAGCCTAACGTGCAAATCTCGAGCAGGTGACTTTATCGCTGGGTCCTTAACAACGTGCTTAGCGCTTATATTGTGTCCGCCGGTGAATGCGATGCGATGGTCGACGATAAGCATTTTTCGATGATTGCGGAGGTTGATGTGAAGCGACGGCGGCATCAGCCTAACGGGGTCGAAGCGAGCAAAGATTAAATTGGCTTCGCGCAGCGCTCGCCCGACGCGCGGAGGGTAAGCGAGTTCGCCTAACCCATCGACCAATATCCTCACCTCAACGCCGCGTGCCCGTGCGGCAGTAAGCGCTGTAACAAACTGTCTGCCTATCTGGTCGTGCTGGAATATATAGGAGCACAAATAGATAGATCGCTTCGCTGTCTTTATATCTGTAAGCATCGCAGGGAAAAGCGCGTCGCCATTCTCTAAAAAGCGTATGGCCGTGCAGCCGGCTAGTTCTCTATTGCTCGCTCGCTGCCCTATCATTGCTCTCGAATGACGTTCTGAAAGCGGCGCTGGCTCCCCTTCCTCGAGCGTGGGTTTAGACGAGTAGAGTCTCTGCGCGGTGCTGCGTGTGCGATTGATGCCGAGCAGTAGGTAAGCGATCGGACCCAGAAGCGGCATGAGCAGGCAGAAGCTCACCCAGGCAAGAGCGGAGCGGGAGTCGCTTTTTGTCGTTAGGGCGTGAATAGCCGCAGCGGTTGAGACAAGAGCTAGGGCGATGCTAATGAAAAGATTAAGCACGCTCACCCCTCGACAGGTTGGCAACGAGGGCGCTGTGATCTGAAAGCCAACGCCAATTTGGATTCGACAGCACATTTGCTGATTCAACTCTGAGCCCACGACAATAAATGCGGTCCATCGACAGCAGTGGCAGTGCGGCAGGAAAGGTTCTCGCTGGCGCACCGCAGATCCAGTCGAATGCCTCTGTTAAACCAAGTTCTTGTACGAGTGTTCTGTGCGCCGTTAATCGCCAGTCATTGAAGTCGCCTGCGAGAATTAACGGTGACTCAGGCGGGATTTGCGTGAGAATATAATCAACAAGCATGCGCAACTGGCGCTTTCTCTCGCGTTCGAAGAGGCCAAGATGCACACTTAGCAACTCCGCACCTTCGTCAAGCGTTACATGGAGTAATCCTCGCTGAGAGATTCGGTGAAGGCTGAGGTCTTCGTTGTGCACACGGCCGATAGGCGTTGCGCTGAGGATTGCATTACCATGATGCCCCAGAGGCGTTGCGGCGTTGCGTCCGTAGGCGAAATGGGGCCACACAGAGTCCGCCAGATATTCGAGCTGATCGGTGTTCGGCCACCCTTTGATGCGCCGATGGTAGCGGCTATTTTCTCCGCTTACCTCTTGTAGGAAAACCAGATTGCACCCAGAATCTCGAAGCGCAACGCGAAGAGCCTCCAGCGTGTAACGAAGATTACTCGCCGAGAACCCTTTGTGGATATTAAGGGTGAGGGCTCGATACTCTGGTTTCGCGTTCATCGATCAACTCCGGATTACCTCTTGTCCACAGTATTTGCAGAAGCGAGCATCGAGATCGTGGTTTGTGTTTTTACAACCGCTGCAGGTTGAACTCACGCTATTGTTGCGCTGGTTGCTACGCTGCACCTGCTGCATAAGTTCGGCACCGATTATGCCAGTCGGAACTGCGATAATCGCGTAACCGCAGATCATCGCGAATGCTGCAACGAATTGTCCGAGTGAGGTCTGCGGAGCAATGTCGCCATAGCCCACTGTTGTAATGGTCACAATAGCCCAGTAGATAGAGACCGGAATATTCGTGAAGCCATTCTCCGGCCCTTCGATGACAAACATCAGTGCGCCGAAAATAATTATTAGCACCAGAACAGAAAACAGAAAGACAAAAATCTTACGACGTGCTTGCAAAAGCGCGGCGTAAAGTAGGTTGGCCTCTCCGATATAACGAAACAGTTTAAGAATGCGGAAAATTCGCAGAACTCGCATTATACGGATGACAAGTAGGTAAGCCGCAGACGGAAAGAGGAAGGCGAGGTAGGTTGGGAGTATCGAGAATAGGTCAATGATTCCGTAAAAGCTAAACAGATAGGCGCGCTTATTGGGCGTCGAATAGATTCTGAGGAAATATTCGAGGGTGAAGATTAGCGTAAACGCCCATTCTAAGCGGTAGATCAAACCACCATAGTTGGAATGAATCGAGGCGACGGAGTCGGCGAGAACGGCGGTAACGCTCGAAAGAATAAGCACGATAAGTGCGATATCGAACCAGCGTCCAGCACGGGACTCGTAGCCGAATATCACATCAAAGATTGCTTGCTGAAGTGGGGATTGGTTTAAAAGCTGCGAGTCGCCGTTTGGTTGCAGATCGTCGCTAGAGCCTTGGGCTTGCTTCTCCGTCATGGGGCATTCGCACTCTTGCGTTAAATTTTAGGCGCTTTAGTCTGAACCTTTATCTGAACTTTTATTTGAAACTACTAAAGCGCCTTGGCAATATTTCCTTGGGTACTAGCTTGCCGCTCTGATCATGTTGCGTGCAATGATTATCTGCTGAATCTGACTCGTGCCTTCATAGAGTCTAAATAGGCGGACATCACGGTAGAAACGCTCGACGGCGTATTCCGACATGTAGCCCGCTCCCCCATGGATTTGTACAGCACGATCGGCAACTCGACCCACCATCTCGGTGCAGAAAAGCTTGCAGGCCGAGGATTCAGTGCTGACATTCTCGCCTCTATCGCGGCGGCGGGCGGTTTCTAATGTCATACACTCTGCCGCATAGGTCTCGGTTTGTGAGTCTGCGAGCATAGCTTGGATGAGCTGTTGTTCGGCAATGGGTTGTCCGAACTGCTTGCGCTGCATCGCGTAATCGAGTGCGTCGGCGATTAAGCGTTTTGCGACGCCTATCGACACACCAGAGATATGCAGACGACCTCGGTCCAACACTTTCATGGCCGTAATGAAGCCTTCGCCTTCTTCGCCAATAATATTTTCGGCGGGGACGCGCACGTCCTCGAAAATGACGTCGCAGGTCATTGATCCCGACTGGCCCATTTTCTTGTCTACAGAGCCGAGCGTAATCCCGGGCGTGTCGCGCTCAACGATAAATGACGATATTCCGCGTGCGCCTTTGATATCGGGGTTGGTTCTGGCCATGACGTTAAAGGTGTGGGCAACCGGCGCGTTGGTAATGTAGCGCTTGGTGCCATTGATCACGTAATGATCGCCTTCGCGACGCGCGGTGGTGCGCAGCGACGCCGCATCGGAACCCGCCTCGGGTTCGGTTAAGCAGAAACAGCTTATCCACTCGCCACTTGCATACTTCGGCAGATATTTCTGCTTTTGCGCCTCTGTGCCGTTGAATACGATCGCCGCGGATCCGATGCCGTTGTTTGTCCCCATAATCGAACGGAAAGCTGGAGACGTGTGACCGAGCGCCATAGAGACTAGGATCTCTTCTTCCATCGTCAGCCCCAGACCGCCGTATTCTTCCGGAATCGTTAGGCCGAACAGGCCCAGTTCGCGCATTTCTTGCAGTAGATCGTCGGGAAGTTTGCCTTCCTCGGCCATTTGCTCTTCGGCTGGGATTAGTCGCTCGCGCACGAAGCGCTCGATAATGTCGACAAGGGCGTTGATGGTCTCTTGGTCTCGGATCATAGTGTCTACCTGTTTATCGCTTTATTTAGCTTGCGCTAGCGTGATCTAGATTGCATTAACTTGATGATGTGGTGGCGGTCTTTGCGTGGAAGTTAGGCGCCTTAGGAGCAAGGAAATTAGCATATTCCACGAGTCTGCGCGACTCATACCATGGCTAAAAACCCTATGCTATGATCCGGAGGATACGGCAACCAGCCGCGGTCAGACCTGTTTGGCGGCGTCAGGGCCTTTAGTCGCAAAACTCACACTCAGTCGAATTCGGAGAGCACCCAGCCATGTCAGACAAGCACCTTAACGACGCATTCATTTATTCCGGCGGGCGTTCGGCCTTCGGCAGACATGGCGGGGGTCTTTCATCTATCCGTCCAGACGATTTGCTTGCGCATGTCATTAAGTCTGTCGTTGCTAGCAGTGGCTTCACTCCCGAAACCTTCGAAGATGTCGTTATGGGAAACACCAACGGCGCTGGCGAGGACTGCCGCAACGTCGCACGCTTTGCTTCGCTCCGCGCGGGCATGCCGACAGCGCTGGCGGGAATCACGGTAAACCGGTTGTGTGGATCGGGGCTCGCGGCGACACTGGACGCGGCACGCGGCGTAAAAGTCGGCGAGGGAGATCTCTTTCTGGCCGGTGGCGTCGAATCGATGAGCCGCGCGCCTCTCGTTCTTTCCAAGGCAACAAGCGCGTTCGATCGAGGTCAGCAGATAGCTGACAGCACGCTTGGTGCGCGATTCACAAATCCAGAATATGCAAAAGTATACGGCAATGACACCATGCCACAGACAGCGGACAATATTGCCTCTGATCTCGGCATTTCGCGCGAGGACAGTGATATTTTCGCCGCGGCTTCGCAGTCTAAATACGAAGCGGCGCGCGCCGAGGGCTTTTTCAAAGACGAGATCATCCCGATTGAGGTCGATCAGGGGCGGAAGAAGCCCGCGATCACTGTCGATGCAGATGAGCATCCGCGGCCGTCCTCAGACCTCGAGACCCTAGGTAACCTCCGCTCTCTCTTCGAGGGAGGAGTAGTGACAGCAGGAAATGCCTCTGGCATCAACGACGGTGCTGCGGCACTCGTGATCGGCAATCGCGAGGTCGGTGAGAAATTTGGCG
The DNA here is from genome assembly GCA_023254735.1 of Pseudomonadales bacterium. GTDB lineage: Bacteria > Pseudomonadota > Gammaproteobacteria > Pseudomonadales > Pseudohongiellaceae > UBA9145. The sequence continues at coordinate 72,256 of JALRKV010000119.1, forward strand.
TCAAGCCACGTGTTCGTATCATCGCAGGCGCCGTCGCTGGCGTTGAACCCCGAGTAATGGGGCTGGGCCCTGTTTTCGCGATTCGCAAAGCGCTCGCGCGAGCGAATCTAACCCTCGCAGACATGGATGTAATCGAGATAAATGAAGCCTTTGCAACCCAAGTGCTGGGTTGCCTCAAAATTCTTGAGGTCGACTTTACTGATCCGCGCGTAAATCCTAACGGTGGTGCGATCGCCGTCGGCCACCCCCTCGGCGCGTCCGGTGCGCGCATTGCGCTTACTACGATGCGTCATCTCGAGCGCACCGGCGGCCGCTATGCGGCGATAAGTCTATGCATCGGCATCGGGCAGGGCGTCGCAGCAATTATCGAACGCTTGGACTAGATCGGGCGCGGAGCGCTCTAGTGAGCACAGCAGCAATACAAAATCCAGAATTAAATAGAAAAGGGAACTAGTACTATGTCCAATGTAGTGAGCTATCAAGTCGTCGACAACATCGGCGTTATCAGCGTGAACAATCCACCCGTCAACGCCCTCGCGCAAGTGGTCCGTGCAGGCATACTCGAAGCGGTCACGGCGGCACAAAACGATGCGACCGACGCCTTAGTTCTTCGCTGCGAGGGACGTACTTTTATCGCCGGCGCCGATATCACCGAATTTGGCAAGCCGCCGCAAGGCCCGGGTTTACCCGAAGTGCTCGGCGCCATCGAAAACTCGACTAAGCCAGTCATCGCAGCTATACACGGCACGGCTCTCGGCGGCGGTTTTGAAGTATCTCTCGCTTGTCACTACCGCTGCGCTATCGCTTCGGCAAAAGTAGGCTTGCCAGAAGTGAAGCTCGGGCTTCTCCCAGGCGCGGGTGGGACGCAGCGAGTCCCTCGCATCGCTGGCGTAAAAGTCGCGCTCGACATGATCACCTCTGGTAATCCAATTGGCGCTGAGAAAGCGAAAGCGCTCAATCTGATCGACGAGGTTGTCGGAGGTGATGACGTTCAGGCGGGGGCGATAGCCTATGCTAAAGAGCTCGTCGCATCCGGCGCACCGCTTAAGCGAATCCGCGACATTACTATCGATCCTGCTACCGTCGAACCTGGATTTTTTGACGCGGCGCGTAAGCAGCTTGCCGCGCGAGCTCGCGGTCAGATAGCGCCTGATCGTATCGTTTCGTGCATCGAGGCAGCGGTAGGGCAACCAATGGACGCGGGTCTGGACCGTGAGCGCGAGCTTTTCATGGAGTTAGTAAGTTCTCCCGAATCCGCTGCGATGCGTCATATCTTCTTCGCCGAGCGTCAGGCCGCAAAGATTAAGGATCTGCCGCGCGACACGCCTCTGCGCGAGGTAAAAAAAGTTGCTGTTATCGGCGGCGGCACCATGGGCGGCGGCATAGCGATGTGTTTTGCGAACGTGGGCATCAAGGTTGTCATGGTCGAGATTAATGACGAGGCGCTCGCACGCGGTCTCGGCATCATCGAGAAGAACTACGCAATCACGATGAAAAAAGGCAAGCTTACCGAGGCGCAGGTCGCGCAGTGCATGGGTGCAATAAGCGGGACCACAGACTACGGCGATCTTGCAGATGTTGATTTGGTTATCGAGGCTGTCTTCGAGAACCTAGAGCTTAAAAAAGAAATATTCGCAAAGCTCGATGCGGTTTGTAAGCCGGGCGCAATCCTTGCGAGTAACACCTCCTACCAAGACATCGATGCGATCGCCGCTGCAACTAAGCGTCCACAAGATGTGCTCGGTATGCATTTCTTTAGCCCGGCGAATGTAATGAAATTGCTCGAAGTTGTGCGTGGTGAGAAAACTGCAGACGACGCACTGGCAACTGCGATGGCAATTGGTAAGAAAATCGGCAAGGTATGCGCTCTGTCACGCGTCTGCTACGGCTTTATCGGTAACCGGATGCTCGGAGGTTATGGCCGCGAGTCACAGATGCTGCTGCTCGATGGTTGCACACCGGCGCAGGTTGACTCTGCGCTCGAAGGCTTCGGCATGGCGATGGGCCCCCTTGCGATGGGCGATCTCGCTGGTCTCGATGTGGGCTACAAAGCTCGCGAGGGACGCACAGACCTTCCCAACGATCCGAAGCTTTACCGTATGGGCACGGTTCTCGTCGAAATGGATCGCTTCGGTCAAAAAACAGGCGCGGGCTTCTATAAATACGATCCTGCGACTCGTGCACGCATGAATGATCCTGAGATTGAAGCACTGATTAAATCAGAAGCGGCTGCCCTAGGTGTTGAGCAACGCGAGGTCAGCGAGCAAGAGATTCTTGAGCGCTGTCTCTATCCTTTGATCAACGAGGGCGCGCTCATTCTCGAAGAGGGTATTGCCCAGCGGCCGAGCGACATCGACGTTGTCTATGTGTTCGGTTACGCCTTCCCAGCGCCTAAGGGCGGACCAATGCACTACGCCGATCACGTGGGTCTGAAAAACGTCTACGACAAGATCTGTGAATTCCGAGACCGCTATGGCGAAGACTACTGGAAACCAGCGCCACTGCTCGAAAAATTGGCGAAGGAAGGTAAAACCTTCGCGCAATGGGGAGCCGAACAGGAGTAATTTCTGCGCTGAACCTTAATGGCTGTGCGGCGCAACCCAACGCTGCACAGCTCCTCTTTACGAGACAGGCCAGGAGGTCATCATGCTCTCATTCGAAACCACTACACCGGGCGGCCCTCTCGCCGCCGTCGAATCTGATATTCCGCAGCCGCAGGGCACCGAAGTCATCGTTAAAATGTTGGCCTGCGGTGTGTGCCATTCCGATATTCATATGCACGACGGGGTGTTCGATCTCGGTCACGGCAAACAGCTAGAAGTGGGACGACCCGGCATGGTCTTGGGCCATGAAATATTTGGTGAAGTCGTTGCCATTGGGCCCGAATGTGAGGGCGCTGCGGTTGGCGATCGCCGAGTGGTTTATCCATGGATCGGCTGCGGTGAATGCGCCTCCTGCTTGCGCGGTGATGAAAACCTCTGCACGCCGGGTCGCGCGTTAGGTATAGCGGCTAAAGGCGGTTTCGCCGAGTATGTATCGGTACCGCATTCGCGCTATCTGTTCGACAAGGGCGAGGTAAGCGACAGCCTTGCAGCGACTTATGCCTGTTCGGGCCTAACTGCCTACAGCGCGTTGAACAAGTTGGGTGAATTGGGCAAGGGCGATGAGGTTGTGATCATCGGTGCAGGTGGCGTCGGTATGATGGCGATTCAGATCGCCTTGTCTAAGGGAATAGATCCGATTGTTGCCGATATCGACGAAGCTAAGCTCGCCGCAGCGAGGGAATTGGGCGTAACGCGCACATTCGATTCGAGTGATCCGCAATCTGGCAAAGAAATACGTAAGTCGACTGGCGGCGCCTATGCGGTGCTTGACTTCGTGGGCGCTGAAGCCTCGGTTAACTATGGACTTGGCTGTCTTCGCAAAGGCGGCATGATAATCATCGTCGGTCTCTATGGTGGTTCCCTTAACATTCCGATTCCGTTCCTGCCCATGAACGCGCGCATTATTCAAGGAAGCTATGTCGGCACGCTGCAAGATATGAGTGAACTCATGGAATTGGTGCGAGCTGGAAAAATAGACCCGATCGAAATCCATGAGCGTCCTTTGGCCGAGGCAGAGGCAGCACTTGCCGATCTCAAAGCGGGCAAGGTGCGCGGTCGTCAGGTGCTCGTAAATAGCTAGCGGCAACAACACAGCAGAGGAGTAGAAAGGTGCAAGCGATTGCTCAGTTAGAAGATTTCAGACAAGAAACGCGCGCGTGGCTTGAGGCAAACTGCCCGGCCTCAATGCGCACGCCTATGGTTGACGCCGAAGTTGTTTGGGGAGGACGCAAGGCTACATTCGTCAATCCAGAGAGCAAAATATGGCTAGAGCGCATGGCGGAGAAGGGGTGGACAACACCTACTTGGCCCACAGAATACGGCGGTGGCGGGTTGAGCAAAGAGGAATCAATAATCCTCTCGCAGGAGATGGCTCGAATCAATGCGCGTCCACCGCTAAATAGTTTCGGTATCAGTATGCTCGGTCCAGTACTTCTTGAGTCTGGTACTCATGAGCAAAAGATGGAGCACATTCCTAAGATTGTCCGCGGAGAGATTCGCTGGTGTCAGGGGTATTCTGAGCCAGGCTCAGGATCCGATCTGGCAAGTCTAAACACGAAAGCCGTTCTCGACGGCGATGAGTATGTGATCAACGGCTCCAAAGTGTGGACCTCCTACGCGGACAAAGCGGATTGGATTTTCTGCCTCGTACGCACCGATAGCGAAGTGCCAAAGCACGCAGGCATCAGTTTTATCCTCTTCGACATGGATACACCGGGGGTAACGACTAAACCTATTCAGCTTATCAGCGGAATGTCGCCTTTCTGCGAAACGTTTTTTGACAATGCGCGTGCGAAAGCGTCTAACCTCGTAGGCGGCCTCAATAACGGATGGGCGATCGCTAAGCGGTTGTTGCAGCACGAGCGCACGATGATCTCCGGCTTTGGTTTGGCAGGAAGTCAAGGCGATCGCGGTGGAACGACATCGACGATGGATAGCGTCGAACGCGCGGCGATGCACTACCGTGGTGATACCGATAAGATTTCTGATCCTGGTCTTCGCGATGAGATCGCACAGTTCAAAATAGACAGCGCCGCGTTCGCGCTAACCTCACAGCGCTCACTCGAAGAGTCGAAGCAAGGTCAGGGTCCAAACGCGACATCATCGATGCTCAAAAACTACGGCTGTGAGCTCAATAAGCGACGCTACGAATTACTCCTGTCGTCTCTTGGCAGTCAGGCACTTGGCTGGGAAGGAGAAGGTTTCGCGAACGATGAGATCGCCGTAACTCGAGAATGGTTGCGTTCTAAAGCGAACTCGATCGAAGGCGGTACCTCGGAGGTGCAGCTAAACGTCATCGCTAAACGTGTACTGGGTCTGCCGGACATGCTTAGTCTGGTACAGAAATAGAGAATTAACTCGGCGGCAAAAGCCTGCGAGCGAGAGAGAAATATGAGTTTAGTATTAAGCGAAGATCAACAATTGTTAAAGGATTCGGCGAAGGCATTCGTCGATCAGAACGCGCCCGTGTCGGTTTTGCGTGGGCTGCGCGATAGTAAGGACGACAAGGGGTATGATCAAAACCTCTGGCGACAGATGCTAGAACTCGGCTGGGCGGGTATGGCGATCCCCGAGGCGTATGGTGGCTTCGAATTCGGTTACGGCGGTCTCGGAGTGGTGCTCGAAGAGTCGGGTCGAACCCTTGTCAGTTCCCCACTTATTGCTACGGTGCTGCTCGGTGCGTCTGCGATAAACGAGCTCGGCTCGGAGGAGCAGAAAAGCGAGCTCTTGCCGCAAGTTGTCAGTGGGGAGCTGCTACTTGCGCTCGCGATTGATGAAAAGCCGCATCATCGGCCAAATCGAATTGAAACGTCAGCAGTTAAAGCCGACGAGGGCTATGTGCTCAATGGCTGCAAAACCTTTGTGCTTGATGGGCATGTCGCGAATAAGCTCATCGTTGTTGCGCGCACGTCGGGTGCAATCGATGACGAGGAAGGCATTAGCCTCTTTTTGGTTGACGCGGATGCCGATGGCGTGTCGATCAATCGCAGCTGGATGGTAGACAGTCGCAACTCTGCAATGCTTAGCCTCAACGATGTGAAGGTTGGTTCGGACTCGCTTTTAGGCGCTGAGGGGAATGCGTATCAGGGGCTCACTCGGGTCCTCGATATTGGCCGTATTGGTGTCGCAGCAGAGATGCTCGGAAGCATGCAGCAGGCTTTCGATATCACCCTCGACTACCTAAAGCAGCGCGAGCAGTTCGGCGTTCTCATTGGTTCTTTTCAGGGGCTGCAACACCGCGCCGCCGAAATGTATTCCGAAATCGAATTGTGTAAATCGGCGGTGCGCGCCGCACTCTTCGCTCTGGACGACACCGAAAAAACCGATGCGCAAGTCGCTGAGCTCGCCAGTATCGCAAAAGCTAAGCTTAGTGAAGTCGCGACGCTCGTAAGCAATGAGGCGGTGCAAATGCACGGAGGTATCGGTATGACAGACGAATACGATATAGGTTTTTACATGAAGCGCGCGCGTGTCGCGTCGGCTTTTCTAGGCGATGCGCTTTTCCATCGGGATCGTTACGCGAGCTTAAACGGCTTTTAGAAAAGGGTTTACTTCATGGAGATGGATGAGTCGGTCAATGTTTTTGGCGAACCCCTCGAGCCCTGTGGAACAGATCCCGTCACCGGCTTCTTCCGCGATGGATGCTGCAATACGAGTGAGATCGACCATGGCTGTCACACCGTTTGCGTGGTGGTGACCGATGAGTTTCTGACTTACACGCGCTCGCAGGGTAATGATCTGAGCACGCCTGTGCCGGCCTTTGGTTTTTCCGGTCTCAAAGCGGGCGACTCTTGGTGTTTGTGTGCATCGCGTTGGCTGGAAGCCCATAATGAAGGGAAAGCCCCACGTGTTTTTCTTCGGCGCACGCACTTAAAAACGCTAGAGACTGTCGCGATGGAGATCCTCCGAAGCTATGCGGTCGACCTAAGTTAGTCCCTCTTGCTGCCTACTTTGCGTTGCGGCTGCCTATCGGTTGGCATATCGAGTGTTAGAAATGTGTAAGCGTAACGAAACAGACCTTGGCGTTCCTTTCGTCGAATGGCAAGTAGTAAAGTGGCCTGCAAGACGGCTAGAAAGACGGCTAGCAAGACGGGTAACAAGACGGCTAAGCCGTGTTGCGCTGCTCGTCATGCTATCGCTGATTGCGAGCTGTTCAACTGAGCAGCAAGTGGTGCAGAGAGAAGGGCTGGAAACGAAGCCGGCGCCAATAGTCAAACCCCTCAATGATGCGCAGAGGGTCGCCAGCGGTTTTGCTGGGGGTGTTTTTTTGCTCGACGGGGAGTCGGGGGATGTGTTCGCAACGAACGAGCAATGGCTCGTGCGAGCAGCCATCCCCGCATCTACTTTTAAGGTGTTTAGTTCGCTTGCCGCGCTTGAATCTGGTGTCGTCGCCTCGACAGACCAAATCATCCGTCTACCTCGCTATACAAGCACGCGAGAGGAAATTAACCGAGACCTCGATTTTGCCAGCGCCTTCGCGCTGTCGGCATTACCTCACTATCAGCACTTAGTGCGAGAAATTGGTGCTGTGCGAATGCAGTCCTATCTCGACAACGCAGGCTACGGCAATCGCTCAATGGGTGGGGGCGTTGATCAGTTTTGGATAAGCGGAGAGCTGCGCATTACGCCCCTAGAACAGCTCGAGTTTCTTCAGCGTCTCTATCGTTCTGATCTCCCCTTCAGGCAAGAGGTCATGGCACAGGTTAAGCAGATAATGCAGCGCGATGAATATGGCGGTAGAGTCTATGGAAAAACCGGTTGGGCGACAGCGGCGGAAGGTCTGCACACCGGTTGGTCGGTGGGGTGGCTCGAGCGCGAAGCGAAAGAGCCGCTGTACTTCGCCACGCTTTTGCAAACAACGACGCCGGGCGACGGTTTTCTTACTGCTCGCCTAGCGTTGTCATTAGAGGCGCTAGCACACGCCGAGCCGACGCTTGCGTCAGTCGATGCGCGCTAAATTAGGCTGCCAAGAGCAGGGCTTGGCAGGTAGACTGAGCGCTTTACGCAATCTATCGGGCCGTGGGCACTGCGAGCGAGCTTTTCTGGAGGATAAACAATGAAGAATTCGGTGACGATAAAAACGTTTTCTATTCTGGTTCTTAGCGCGGCGCTGCTTTCGAGTGCAGTGGCACAGGTGCCGATCATTCAGCCAGGCGCGCCGGGTCAGCCAAGCCGTCAAATAACTATCGAGGAAGCCTCCGATCTTGCGAGCCTCAGCTATACCGATGCCGACGTGAAATTTATGCAGGGGATGATCATGCATCATTCTCAAGCACTACAGATGGCCGAAATGGTCGAGACACGAAGCTCTCGTGAAGCCATTCAACTAATGGCGCTGCGCATCTCGCTCTCGCAAGAAGACGAGATTGCGATGATGGAGGACTGGCTGGCAGAGCGAGGTTTACCGCGTGCTATGCCTATGGCGGACATGCAGGCGATGGCTGCAAATCCCGAGATGATGCCGGGTATCCTGACGGAAGCGGAGCTCAACGAGCTCGCCGGGCTAACCAATCAAGAATTCGATTCGCGCTTTCTTCAATTAATGATCAAACACCATGAGGGCGCAATAACCATGGTCGACCGTTTGCTCGATCAGCCTGGCACCGCTCAAGATTCTGTGCTTTTCGCCTTTACTACCGATGTGACCTCAGACCAGACTAGCGAAATCGAACGCATGAGCGCGATGCTTGCCGGATTCTCCCCTGACCCGCGAGTAAACCTCAAGCCCGGTTACGACGACGCCGGGCAGGCAGCCCTGAATATGCGTTTGCTTGCTGCCTTGCCGAAGCCTGATGGCTTCTTCGACCCAGATAATCCTCAAGGATTGCCTATGAGTCGAGCTCGGCCTCAGGCAATACGATCGTCTGATTCAGAAGAGGCAACTAGCGCTGAGGGCGATGAGACTCAAGACGACTCGACCATCGAAACGCTGACCAACGCTGCAGACGAAGGCGTCGTTCCTGCCGATACAGAGGACGAGACGGCGGAGCCGCGTCCAAGCCTGATGAACTTCGCAAATACCGATTTGGTGTTCGCCGGCGATGTTGTTGTAGCAGGCAACTATCACGGCTTCAACGCCTACGATATTTCGATACCGCGCGAGCCTAAGTTACTCAGCTCAGTCGTTTGCCCCGGCGGGCAGGGGGACGTCTCTGTTATTGGCAACCTGCTGATCATGTCGGTAGAGCAAACACGTGGTCGCCTGGACTGCGGTCTCCAAGGTGTGGCTGAGCCGGAAAGTGCCGAGCGCTTCCGCGGGATTCGCATCTTTGACATAAGTGATTTTAGAATGCCTATTCAAGTGGGTGCGGTGCAGACCTGTCGCGGCTCGCATACCCACACAGTCGTTACTGATCCTGACGACGCCGGTAATCTCTACATTTACGGGTCTGGAACAAGTTCCGTGCGTCCGGGTGAAGAATTAGAAGGCTGCTACGATGAATCGCCCTATGAGAATCCGGAATCAGCGCTTTTTCGCATTGATGTTATTCAGATTCCCGTTAACGACCCCGCCTCGGCACGTGTGGTTAACAGGCCGACAATCTTTTCGGATCCCGCCTCTGGTGTCATAGCAGGTCTGTGGGAAGGTGGCGATCACGGTCCCGGTACGCAAACGACGAGCGAGACAAATCAGTGCCACGATATTACGGCCTATCCCGAGGTGGGTCTCGCTGCGGGCGCCTGTTCAGGCAATGGCATCCTGTTAGATATTTCCGACCCTGCCAATCCCACCCGACTAGCTGAGGTTATAGACCCAGGGTTTGCCTACTGGCACTCGGCCACTTTTAGTAATGACGGCCGAAAAGTGGTATTCACGGACGAGTGGGGTGGCGGATCTCGTCCGCGCTGCAGAGCCTCTGACCCGCTAACTTGGGGCGCCGACGCGATTTACGATATTGTCGATAACAAGATGCAGTTCCGCAGCTACTTTAAAATGCCCGCTCCGCAGACTGATCAAGAAAACTGCGTCGCACACAATGGCTCGCTTATCCCTGTCCCTGGTCGCGACATCATGGTGCAGGCCTGGTATCAGGGTGGAATCTCGGTTTTCGATTTTACCGACTCGTCCAATCCCCGAGAAATCGCGTTCTTCGACCGCGGCCCGGTCGATGCTGAGGAACTAATTCTTGGCGGTTATTGGTCAGCCTATTGGTTCGAAGGCCTCATTTATGGTACTGAAATCGCCCGCGGCTTCGATGTTTTCGAACTCTTGCCGAGTGACTTCATCAGCGAGAATGAAATCGCAGCTGCGTCGTTACGAAGCTCAGGCGGTACGTTTAATGCCCAGCGCCAAGAGAAGCACGTATGGCCTGCCGAGCCGGTTGTCGCACGTGCCTATCTCGATCAGTTGCTACGCAGCGAAGTAGTGACATCGGATAGGGCAGAAGACCTCAGCGCTGCCTTGAGCGATGCGCAGGAATGTTTAGACAACAACGTTCGCGACGAGCGAGTTGCGGGGAAACTCAGGTCGTTGGCCGTGTCCTTCGATACCGAAGCGGAGTCCATGCGCGGCAGAACGCGCGACCGTTTCGAATTGCTCAGCGAGTCCCTCGAAGCGATTGCAGAGAGACTCTAGGGCACATTATGGAGTTAGAAAAATGAGTCTTACCCCTTTCCATATCGCCGTACAAGTGCGTGACATAAATGAGGCGCGAGAATTTTACGGTCAGAAAATGGGCTTTGCCGAAGGAAGAAGCGCATCCGACTGGATAGACTTTGATATGTTTGGACATCAATTTGTCGTTCATCTGAATCGTGAGCTTGGTCCGCAGGGGTCAGTGCGCAGCATAGCGAATGCCGTCGATGGACACGGGGTTCCCGTGCCACACTGTGGCGTTGTGCTCGCGTTCGATGACTGGGAGCGTTTTGCTGAAAGGGCGCGGGAATTCGTTGACGAATTTGTGATCGAGCCCTATGTAAGATTTGCGGGTGAAGTCGGTGAGCAAGGCACGATGTTCTTCTGCGACCCTAGCGGAAATGCGTTAGAGTTTAAGGGATTCAAGGATATCGCTTCGCAGCTGTTCGCGAAGTAATTTAGAAGAGGGCGGCCGCATGATCGTCAATATTCTCAAAGCGATAATCGAACTGGGGCTGCCCTTAGCCTTGCTCAGCTGGCTCATTTTTATGCGGCTGTTCGTTAGCGGTGAGTTAGATCGACAAGCGGACCGGAAAGGGATCGAGCGCGGCGTCAAGAAGATAAAAGCGTCATTCAAGAGCGAGAAGAAAAAAACATTCGCCGAAAAATCAAAAACCGACCTCGTCTTCGAGAAATGGATGTATTTCGGCAGTGGCTTTTACGGTCTGGCAGCACTCTGGACATTCCTGGTCATTGAGGTGGGTGAGCTCATAGGCTTCGTCTTCAATTTCCCCGGCTTCGATGTACTATTTGGCGACGGGCTGATTTCCTTTCTCTTCAACCTAGGCATGAACCAGTTGAGCAACCTGATCTCCGCATTCGTCTGGTTTAGTTATTGGGACGGTTCTATGCTCATTTGGACACTGGTCGCCTACGCAGGCTATATGGCCGGTATCGAGGCGGCGCGTCGCAACCTAAAGGTCTCTAAAGAAACTTTACTCGAGCAGGTGAGGCGTAGGCCTCGCGGATAACTGAGTCTGTGTTGCAGTGCGTGCTATGCCGCCTTTTTCTCGGCAGGCGCAAGTTCAAATTCGTTGGCGAGTAATTCATACGAGCGTAGGCGTGCTCGGTGATCGTGCACGATAGTCACTAGCATGACTTCCTCTACACTAAATTCAGCTGCAAGCGACTCGAGCTTGGCCCGCACCTGCGCAGGCGTTCCTACCGCGCGCTTGTCTTGGTTAGAGTGAATGAGTGCGAGTTCGCTCGCGGAATACGGATAATCCAGCGCCTCTTCAGGCGTAGGAAAAGGCCCAGGATTCCCTCGAAGTAATCGGATATACCAGAGGTCACGGCTGCTCGCGAGTCGTTTTGCCTCCTCTTCGGTGTCAGCACAGACAGCGAACAGTGAGAGACACGTATGCGGCCTGTCGAGATTCGGCCCTGGTTTAAACCGAGCGCGATAGAGGTCAAAAATATCGGGGCTAATATTCGGGTTAATAAAATACGCGAAGTTGTAGGGCAGCCCAGCGAGCCCAGCAAGCGTTGCGCTGTCGTCGCTAGAGCCTAGCATCCACATCTCCGGTGGCACCTCGGTCCGCGGGAAGGCGCGCGCATTCTCCATGCCGGGGGTCGGCGGATCGGTGTCATTCAACAGCGCCTGAAGGTCGGCGATCATATTGGGGAAGTGCTCGGGCCCCACGCGTGAACCATAGCGAATCGCGGCGGCGGTAAAGGGATCTGTGCCCGGTGCGCGCCCGACACCGAGGTCCACGCGGTTTGGATAGAGTGTCTGCAATAATTTAAAGTTCTCAGCAACTTTATAGGGGCTGTAGTGGGGTAGCATCACGCCGCCTGAGCCGAGTCTGATACGCGTTGTCTCGGCGCCCAGTCGGCCGAGCAATACTTCGGGCGAGCAGCCGGCGAGCGCGCCTGATGCGTGATGCTCAGACACCCAGTATCGATGGTAGCCAAGCTTATCCACGTGCCCAGCGAGCTCGATTGTTTCCTGCAGTGCGGCATAGGGAGTGCTGCCGGCACGCACGGGAGACTGATCGAGGACGGATAAAGTGAATGCCATCATTAATCTACTATTGCCTGATACACACCATTGCGAAGGGTGATGTGATCGTCGAGTCCAGTCGCAGGAATTATCTGCGTAAGGTAGACGACAACGAGGCCTTCCATGGGATCTACCCAGTAGGTCGAATGATACGCGCCGCCCCAGGCGTATTCGCCTTCAGATCCGAGTGTGCCCCGCAGGCCGAGGTCTGTTGCAATCGAAAAACCAAGGCCGAAGCCCTGACCAGGTCGAAATTCGATCTCACCGAGGTGATCCGTTGTCATGAGTTCGATGGTCTTGCGGGACACTAGGCGTTCGCCATTAAGCTCGCCGCCGTTTAACGTCATTTGCAAAAATTTCGCGTAGTCGCCTGCAGTGGAGAGCAGACCGGCGCCACCTGAGTAACTCTGTTGCGGCCCGTCGGCATAGAGGCCTTGGCTTTGCATGCCGTTCGTCTCGGGGATTGCTTCGATACCGCCCCCGTCTCGCGGTCGGTAAACTGTCGCGAGACGTTCGCGTTTTGCAGCCGGAAGATAGAAATGCGTGTCGTTCATCCCCAAGGGCGCGAAGATATTATTAGCGAAAAAATCGGCGAGATTTTCACCGCTAACGACTTCGACGACTGCGCCGAGGATATCGGTGTTATAACCATAGATCCAGCTTTCACCGGGATGCGCATCGAGTGGGAGCGATGCCATGCGTGCAATTGTCTCTCGAATAGGCTCATTGCGATCGGCGAAATACCAGCCTTGCATGTTCGCTCGCTGCCACTCCGCGGCACTGCGCCCCGTGCCATAGCTCATGCCGCCGGTGTGCGTGAGCAGGTGCCGCAGGGTGATTTCATTGCGGGCGGGTTCTAGGGTGTAGCCGCCAGAGTCGTCAGACACCGCAACCTGTGGATTACTCCACTCGGGTAGATACTTGGACAGGGGCTGATTTATATCGAGCAGTCCCCGCTCTTGCAGCATCATGATGGCAAGGCTCGTAATCGCTTTGGTCTGCGAGGCAATCCGGAAAATCGTGTCGGTCGTCATGGGTATGCCGCGAGCGACGTCCTGCAGTCCATTCGCCTCGTGTGCAACTACCTCTCCATGGCGCATAACCAGATACACTTGCCCCGACAGACGATTGTCCGTGGCATAGGCTTCAAGATTCGCGTCAAGCCTTGCGAGGCCCTCGCCTGACATGCCCACGCGCTCTGCTACAACTGTTGTATCAGCAAAGACGACTGATGGTGTCAAAAGCGTCGCCGTCGTGAGTGCGAAAACACCAAGCAGAGACAGTAAAGACGTTGAGGCGCGTGGCTGCAGAGTGCTGCAGTGAGTATTCTGGCGATGTGTCGAAGGCATAGCTAGGCTCCCACTTTGTTATTTTTTCTTTTATTAACGAGTCCTAATTATTGATCGCGAGCTTGGACAAATCAATCGGGATCGCGGCTAGGGCTAGGCGCCTCAGCAGGTAGCTCATTCTGAAACCAGATAGCGAGTCTCAGACCAGCAAGTCCAAGGCGATCGCTCGCAATGCTTATCATCTCGGCCACGTAGTCGTCGCTAAGCGATTGGTTTGGCAAGCGCTCGGCGCCGATGCTGTCGGCGTTGGCTATCGCATCGAGCAACGCGTCGTTATAAACCGAAGGAATTAAAATTTTTCGGCTTTCGGCAAGCCAGAGCGTCCAGTCAGATTCGCGACCCGATAGGTCTTCGTAGGTGGCGGCATATAGCAGGTTTCGCGATTGTTTGTCGGCACCGCGCATCGCTCGGTCCCACACAGAATGGAGATTGCTCTCGCCGACTCGGATGGCGTTGCCTCCGCGGTCGCCGGTTGCAAAGAGCTCCGCGCTGTAGAGTGAGCCAGAATGCAGAGGTTGGTGTATATCACCCATGAGATGGAGTACCCAGCACAGTGCAACGGCGCGCTGTGCCGGCTCTGCCTCATCATCGGCGAGAACGCGGGTATTGTAATCCAATGCCGTGACAACATTGTCGGCATCGCGCTCGGATGTGATCGCACTCCCATCAGCGCCTTGAATCTCTGGCGCTGGCGGGCGGTTAACATAGACATTTCCCTGCACGTTGGCGCTATCTCGCAGCCAAGCGCCATCGATATAGTGCCAGCTTGGACGGCTATATTTTTCGCGTTCGCTGTCGTTAAATCCGCGCGCGATGTCTGGCCAGTAGGCGGCTTGCCCTAACAGCCAGCCGAGTTGACGTTCGGGAGGCGCGTCGACGAGCTCGGTAGGCATTTGCCCGACAAAGTCTTGCTGATAGCGCGGATGTTGTTGCAGAAGCGTGAGTAGTTCGCGCTGTGTGTCAAAGTCTAAGTACCGCAGCGCGACGCTTGCTGAAAGCCTGTGCCCGGTTTCATCCCAAGCCGCTGCAGAGCTGGGCAGAAGAATTTGCATAATGCCCAAACAAAGCGTCAATGCGCGCAAATAAACGCTGTGCTTAACAAAGAAAGATTGGGCGCCACTCGGTGGCTGAGTCTGGCGAAAAAAGTGAGCGAGGATGGAGCGGGTCATGCGGATGTTCTCTGTATTGGTTAGACTTCAAGCCATTCGGCACGCACATCGTGCGCCTCAAGTAGACTCTGAGGTGTGCCTTCGTAAACAATCTTACCATGGCCCATCACGTAAAGGCGGCTGGAAATCTTGAGTGCGATCGACAGCTTTTGCTCGACTAGTAAAATTGAGACGCCCCGATTCGCAATCTCCTGCAGAAGTAATCCTATCTGTTCAACGACCTTGGGGGCGAGGCCCTCGGTGGGCTCGTCGATCATGATCAACTCGGGATCCCCCATCAGCGTGCGGCACATGCACAGCATTTGTTGTTCACCTCCACTCAGCACCCCGCCGGGCACGTCGGCGCGCTCGGCAAGGTTGGGGAACAGGTTAAACATCTCATCGATAGTCCAGCGTCCGCTTTCGGCTTTGCCTTTAAGACCAAGGGTGAGATTCTGGCGCACGGTGAGCGTTGGAAATATATCCCGGCTCTCTGGAACATAACCCAGCCCCCGGTGAGCGATTTCAAAACTCTTCAGGCCAGCGATTTCCTCACCTTTGAACTGAATAGATCCTCTGGGTTCGACCTCGCCCATGATGGTCTTAACAGTGGTCGAGCGTCCGACGCCGTTGCGGCCGAGCAGGCTAACAATTTCACCCGCTGCGACATGAAAATTGACACCCTGCAAAATATGGCTTTTGTCGTAGTATGCGTGCAGATCAGTCACCTTAAGCATCGCTGGGCACCTCTCCAAGATAGGCTTCTTGTACCCGCGCATTGCCGCGAATATTTTCGGGCGTGTCGGTTGCAATAATTTCGCCGTAAACCAAAACACTTATGCGATCGGCAATATCGAAAACGATATTCATGTCATGTTCGACCATGATGAGCGTCTTGCCTTCGGTGATTCGTCGAATCAACGCAACCGCGTTTTCGGCTTCGCTATTGCTCATGCCAGCGACGGGTTCGTCGAGCATAATCAGTTCTGCTCCGCTCGCGACAGCAACCCCGAGCTCGAGCGCTCGCTGCTGCGCATAAGCGAGTTCGCCGCTTGGCAACTGCGCTTTGTCGCTGAGGCCGATCTGTTCGAGTATGTCGAACGCTTTATCGTTAAGCGGTTTCTGGCGTCCTAGGAGCTTCCAGAAAGAATAGCGATAACCCTCCGACCAGAGCAGTGCGCAGCGTATGTTTTCGAAGACGCTCATGCGTGGAAAAATGTTGGTGACTTGGAAGCTTCTGGCGATCCCACGACGCGCGATTTCGTAGGGAGGCAGGTTTTGAATCGCTTTTCCCTGAAAGCCGATTGTGCCTGAGCTGACGTTGTAGCGTCCGGAGATAAGGTGAAAGAGCGTCGATTTTCCCGCGCCGTTGGGGCCTATTATGGCGTGTTTCTCGCCTGCCTCGATGTCGAGTGAAACGTCATTGATTATGCGAGTGGAACCGAAGCTCTTGCAGACGGAGTCGAGGGTCAGAAGGCTCATCGCGCGTCACCATCGGCGTCTTTCGCCACTGTGTTGGCAGCCGCCCAAGCAGCATTTAGACGCGGGCGTGAGAGTTTGACGCCAAGAGCGCCGGCACCAGCGAGAGTCAGCAAAATTCCCCAGCTAAGCATTGAGTCGGCGCCAAGACTTAAGCCGAAGAAAGGGAGGATATCGTCGCCTTTGTGACTAAGTTCGACGAGTCCGACAAAGCCCGCCAAGAAAAGCGACACAGGAATCGCGGTGATCAAATAGGGTAGTATGAGCATTCCTAGTCGGCGGTTCCGCCATGCGGTCTGATGCATCATGATGAAGCCTGCGAATCCGCGAGGCAAAAATAATACGGTGAGTAAAAACATGATGCCCAAGTAGAGCATCCACATTTCGCTGTAATTACTGAGTAGCGAGTTCATTAGCGTTAAGATCACTGCACCAACGATGGGCCCAATAAAAAAACCGAGCCCACCGATATAAGCCATGAGGAGCACACGCCCCGACGTGAGTGCGTTTAGATTCTCTTCGGTAATGAATTCATAGTTGATCGCGAAAAGCCCGCCCGCGACACCGGCGAAGAGTCCCGCAGCGCAAAACGAGATAAACCTTACCCGTCGCGTGCTGTAGCCGATGAATTCTGCGCGTTCTGGATTATCGCGCACGGCATTTGCCATTCGGCCCGCAGGTGTCTGCGTAAACAGATACATAAACAGTGTGGCAACGAATAACCAAAACGCCCCTAGATAGTAGACTTCTGCGTCTTGTAAAAACTCGATTCCAAAAAAGGGAGGGCCGTAGGTCCTATCGCCAGTCACGCCGGCTTCTCCACCAAAAAAATCAGCAAAGATTAGCGAAGACGCGACGATCAGCTCGCCTATGCCTAGCGAGATCATGGCGAACACTGTGCCGGATTTACGTGTTGAGAAGCTGCCAATAAATACAGCGGCAATTAGACCCACCGCGCCACCGACGAGAGGGATTAGCGTGATCGAAAAGACAATTATTTCATCGGCGATGAGATTGAGCGCATGCACGCTCATAAATCCTCCGAGACCAAAATAAACGGCGTGCCCAAACGAAAGCATACCTCCTTGGCCAAGCAGCATGTTGTAGCTCAAGGCAAAGATAATCCATATGGTCATCTGATTGAGAATCGAGATACCTAAAACCGAATCGAAGATCTGAGGGAGTATAATAAGTGCGAGCGCGAATCCGAGCCATACAGGCAATTGCTTTTTCATATTATTGTTCTCTATTGCCCATCAACCCAGTTGGTTTAAAAATCAGCACTAAAACCAAAAGAAGGTAAGGCAGCACCGGAGCGATCTGTGGCAAATTGAGAGTCCACAAGTCGTCGAGCGGGTGACTGCTGTCAAAGCTCACACCGAACAGGTTGAGCAACTCGGGCATACCGACATCGGCGGCTATCGCATAAGACTGCAAGAGCCCGACGAGCAGGGAAGCAATTAACGCCCCGGGCAGGCTGCCAAGCCCGCCGATCACCACGACAACAAAGACGATGCTGCCCAATACGGTCGCCATTCCGGGGAAGGTTGTTAGCACAGGACCGGCTATTACACCGGCAACACCCGCTAGCGCGGTTCCTACGCCAAAGACACACATAAAGATAAGGGGCACATTGTGGCCGAGATTCGCAACTGTCTGTGGATGACTTATTGATGCCTGGATAATTATTCCGACGCGGCTTCGCGTAAGGATGAAATAGAGTCCTGCGAAAATAAGGCAAGCGATGGCGATCATGAATCCTCGGTAGGCCGAAAACTCTTGCCCGAAAAGGGAGAAAAGGGCGAAATCGAAAAGCTCCGGCGACTGATAGTTTTTCGTGTCGCGTCCCCAAAAAAACTGCACGGCTTCTTCGATCAAAAAGGCAAGGCCAAAGGTGAATACTAGCTCAGCCACATGACCCGATTGATGCACACGTCGAAGCCCATAGCGTTCGATTGCGGCGCCGATACAGCCAACAATAAGCGGGGCGATTAACAGGCCTCCCCAGAAGCCTATGTAGGTACTGAGGGTATAGGCGAAGTAGGCGCCGAGCATGTAAAAGCTCGCGTGGGCGAAATTCAGCACACCCATCATGCTGAAGATAAGCGTCAGTCCGCTTGCGAGCATGAATAAAAGCAGACCGGTGACTAGGCCGTTTAGCGTAGCAAAGACGAAGACTTCAGCCATGATTAACGACGTGGCCGGCGCATGCGGCAGCTGTGATCAGTAATGGTTTCCTCTGTGCCGACCTCGTATTCGGTAAAAAGACCGAAACCTGAATTGTCGGCGTCGAATTCGATACCTTCGTCGGTCTGTTTCGAAATATACAAGGGTTGAAAGAGTTGATGATCCTCACCGCGCATCCATAGCTCGTCGCCGGCGATGCTCGTGAACCGCATGTCTTCGAGTTGCACGGCAATATCATACGGATCGGTGCTTTGCGCTTGCTCCATCGCCTGAACCACCATCATGAGTGCATTCGCAAGGCGCGACTGAGTGATATCTGAGTCCGGGTGTTTAGCTTTAAACGCCCTATAGAATTCGCGTCGCTCATCGCTGGCAAGGGGGTTTGCGCGGTCTGTGTGGATGAGACGAATGCGGTCTTTACCATCGGCACCGAGCGTCGCGGTAATGCCGTCGTAGGCGGCGTAGAATGTGTAGATAGGCACGTCCAGTCCAGAATCAATAATCGAGCGCGCGAGCGAAACCATGTCGGCGCCGAAATTACCCGTGACCACAGCGTCGGCCCCCGAGGAGGCTATCTTAGTTACATAGGGCGTAAAGTCTTTAACCTGACCGATGGGATGAAATTCATTGCCGACGATTTTGATGTCGGGGCGCTTTTCGCCCAGTAGCCTAATCGTATTGTCGGCGACCACTTGGCCGAAAGAATAGTCTTGGCCGATGATGTAGACACTGCTGAGCTCGTCATTCATCGCCATAAAGTCGGTGAGTACGTCTAGCTTCATGATGGCATGGGCGTCGAAGCGGAAATGCCAAAAGCTGCATTCCTCATTAGTCAGAATAGGATCGACCGCCGCATAGTTAATCTGCAACACCTCTTGGCCCGCATTGCGCCGGTTATGCTTCGCGATTGTCTGATTTAATGTGTTGGCTACGGCAGAGCTATTGCCCTGAAAAATTATCCGCAGTTCCTCGCTGACGGCACGGCGAAATTGCAGTTGAGTCTCGGTTGGGCTTTGCTTGTTATCCAGAGGCACGATCTCGATCATGCGTCCGCCCAAGATCCCGCCTTTGGAGTTATAAAAATAGTCTGCAGCGAATTCGAGGACGTTCAAACCGCTTGTGCCAACAGAGGCAAAGGTGCCTGAGAGCGGGTCCATGAAGCCTAAACGAATGGGCTCTTGCGCATTAACCGCGGTGAGGGAGAACGCGCAGGCGACTGCGCCAATCGTAGCTGAGGCAATCTTTCTTAGGGAATACTGGGAACCCAGCCGATTTTTCTTTGCTTGAGAGTGGTAAAGACTACGATTCAATGACATAGGTCGAAATCCTAACAAGGCTAAGGGCTCGCTTTAAAAACGAGTCTAATCGCCCGACCTTATCGCACCCTTAAACGCTGTGCAACAGCGCAATCGTGGGCTAGTCTTGTCGGTATTAATGCCTGTCTACATTGGACCTAGTAATAACAATGCGCGAGATTAAAGAGAGTGAAGTCGAATTTTCTGCAATACGGGCGAGCGGCCCGGGTGGTCAGAATGTCAATAAAGTGTCGACCGCGGTGCAGCTGCGTTTTGATTACTCGCGTGCGCGCCTGTCTGACGCGCAGCGCGAGATGATTAGAGACACTCGCGATGCGCGGATACTCTCCTCGGGTGAAATAGTGATCAAAGCGCAGCGGTTTCGTAGCCAAGAGAAAAACAAGCAGGATGCACTCAGCCGCCTGAACACGCTGCTTGAGAAAGCGACTTCGGTGAAGCCAGCGCGCATTGCCACTCAACCGACGCGGGGCGCGAAGGAGCGTCGACTTGAGGCTAAACGAAATACGTCGGGCAAAAAGTCTAGCAGAGGCGCAGTTCGTGATTTGGATTAGGTGCTTATTTGCTCTGCTGTTGGTGCTTGGCGGGCAGGGTGGTCAGCGTGAAATCACTGCACAGGACGAGAGCGACACATCGCCACTCGGGCTTTTAAGCTATGTGCACGATACTCTGAGTGCGTTTGAGGCAACGGGCAGATTGGAGCCCAATCCAGGAATCGACGGTGCCGATATCGAGGCTTTTGTCGCTCTTTTGGCAAGCTATAGAACAGAGTTTGCAGCGATAGAGGGAGAGTCATGCGTAAGCTTCGAACGCCTGAGTCTGAGAATCAAGGAGAGCATTGAGCAAGAATTTGGCACAAGAGTGACAACGCAAATTTTGTTGATCACGCAAACACTCTCTCCGCCACGCTGTTAATTGTTTGCGTGATAGTGCTAGGCGCAAGCAAAAAAAAAAGCGAAGCGAGCAAGGCCCACTTCGCTTTTTTAAGTTCCTCGCGAGTTAGTAAACTTCGAACAGACCCGCCGCGCCCATGCCGCCACCGACACACATTGTGCAAACAACATACTTAGCACCGCGACGTTTGCCTTCGATTAGTGCGTGGCCGACCATGCGCGCGCCGCTCATGCCGTAGGGATGGCCAATCGAAATCGCGCCGCCATTGACGTTGAGAAGCTCATCAGGGATTCCGAGTTTGTCGCGGCAGTAAATAACCTGCACCGCAAACGCTTCGTTAAGTTCCCAAAGGCCGATATCGTCCATTGTCAGGCCGTTAGCAGCTAACAGCTTGGGGATTGCATAAACTGGACCTATGCCCATTTCATCCGGTTCGAGGCCCGCAACTGCCATGCCGCGGTAGGCGCCGAGGGGGCTCAGGCCGCGCTGTTCGGCAAGCTTGCTGTCCATGATAACCGAGGCAGAGGCGCCATCTGAGAGCTGGCTTGCGTTACCGGCAGTGATCACGCCGCCTTCGATTACAGGCTTAAGGCCAACGAGACCCTCAAGCGTCGTCGAAGGACGATTACCTTCGTCTTTGTCGAGCATGACGTCGTGGACGCTTTGTTGTTTAGTCTCTTTGTCCATGAACAACATCTTGGACGCCATTGGCACGATTTCGTCATCAAACTTGCCGGCTGCCTGCGCGGCTGCCGTGCGCTGCTGGCTGCGTAAAGAGTATTCGTCTTGTGCATCGCGCGAGATATTGTAGCGGCTAGCGACAACTTCAGCCGTTTGCAGCATCGGCATGTAAGCATGCTGTGAGCGCGCAACGACATTGGGATCAATTGCGCGATACGCGTTGCGATGCTCGTTCTGAACCAGGCTGATTGACTCTAAGCCACCGCCGATCACGATTGGCATGCCATCAACGATCACCTGTTTAGCGGCGGTCGCTATAGCCATCATGCCCGATGCACACTGACGGTCCATGCTCATACCCGACACGCTGGAGGGAAGTCCTGCTGCGACGCCGGCTGTGCGGCCGATGTTCTGCCCCGAAGAACCCTGCTGCATGGCGCAACCCATCACCACGTCCTGGACTTCGGCAGGATCGATGCCCGCACGCTGAACCGCCGCAGCGATGACGTGGCCGCCCATTGTTGGCGCGTCGGTGTCGTTGAAAGCACCGCGGTAGGCCTTGCCGATCGGGGTTCTTGCCGTGGATACGATTACTGCTTCTCTAGTCATGCTGCTGCTTCTCCGGTCTATTAAAAGAAATTTGTTAAATAGTAGTTGTGGTTACTCTGCCGCGCAGACTAGCCGTTTAATTTTTTCGATGGCGTCTCGCGCCAGTTGCGTCATCTCTTCATCGCTACGATCTTGTATGGGATGCGGAACGAAGAGGCTGGCGGGTGTGATTCCCAAAGAACGCCCCTGCGCCGCGGCCGCGTCGACGAACTCAGTCGAGGCGATAAAGGCTGAGGGAAGTCCACGACTTTCGAGATTCATGATGTCATGCAAACTGCACGAGGTACATGAACCTCAGTCGGCGAGCCCTTCAATTACCGCGTCGCATTCGACGCTAATCTTTTGCGTGAGCTCTAAGGGCGCCAGTCTCGCGAATGTCGGTTTTGCATAGCGATTAACCTTTGCACCCACTGCGATAAGCTGTCTTTCGACTTCGTCTAAGAACTCCTTTCCGCGTGGTTTCGAGATATCTAGCAGCCCTACGGTTGCACCTGCGAGTGTCGCAAGCCTTGGTAGGATTTGCCGCTCAACCGGGCTTAGCTCGGCAGTCGGATCAAGCAGAGTAGTGTGCATTGCCTCACTCCTTTGGTCGTTAACTTGCTGTTGGTTGAGAAACGAGCTGACTGCCGCGTTCCCCAGATGCGACCCAGCCGCCGATAATCGCTGAAAACATGCCAGCGGTGCCACCCAGCGTCACGATATGCAGGCCGTCGTCTCTAAATTTGTTCAATATCTTGTCTTTGAAACGCTCGGGCATTCCCTCGGCAATGCCGTCGGCGCCGCGCATGATTTCTTCGCCCGGCGTCATTAAATTATTGTACAGGGCAGCGCGCAAATCTGCCTTGGTCCAGCCGCCCTCTTTGAAAACGCGCCGGTGTTCGGGGGAGACTAGCAGAATCGCGTCTGCCATACCAAATAGCTTGCTATGAGCGACTGTTCTGAGGCTCGCGGCGAGGCTGCGAGCGAGTGACTCTGGTGTACGGGACTGCTGATCAACGATGCCCTGCAGCCCCTCGCCGGCAAAGAGGCTGACGACGGATTGGTTTCTGTCAAAGCCGCGATCTTGGGCAAGCGTAGGCCAATCGTCATCCGATTCGTCTTCGGCGAAGCAGTAGCTGTATTTGCCCGGATTACCCATCGTGGCGCGATCGATGCCGCCCGGCAGACCACCGCCGACATTCCGTATTAGGAGCTGGAGTGCGCGTCCAATAGTTGCGTTGGCGCGATTACCCTGTCCCAGTGCGTTAATGCCCGAGTTCATGCCGATAGCTTTGGCAATCGGGCCATTTACGATCACCACCGGTGAGGAAAAATAGGTCGTGCAGAGTAGTCCGTGCATACAAAATTTGTCTTGCAAGGCGGCCTCAACCGCCGCGAGCACTACGGGGAAGTATTCGGGCTTGCACCCAGCGAGAACCGCGTTGATCGCAACCTTTTCGATACTGCAGGGCACATTGTCCGGTGGTACGTTGCCGATTATCTCAGAGGCCGATCTGTCGCTGCCCTTAAGCATTCTGATCACGCGAAGGGCAGTGGGTGGCACAACCGGTAAGCCGTCGCTCCAACCGCGATCGAAACATGCCTCGAGCTCGTCCTCCGATGAGGCAAGCTCTACTTCCCGCGCTTGCAGTGCACTCTTACCGAAGCGCAGCGCGAGTACCTCGTCCATACCAGGGTCTTGCGTCTTCGAACCACAGCCGGGCTTAAACTCGATGAGGGCCTCTCCTAAGGACTGAATCCCCGTGAACTCCCGCCATTCTGCGCGATCCCATCCCACAATTCGCTCCTCTGTTCCTGCCGCATCGTGGCGAATGAGGGTCGGAACGATTTCGATGCCAGCCGCATAGGACTGCGCGAGGTTGCTGTCGTCGACAACACCCGGCATAGCAGGAAAAGTTGGGTCGTCTTGGGTATAGAGAGTGAGATCTGCGCCTAGCTGCGCAGCGAGTTCGGAGACTGCTGGGATAACGAGCTGGCAGGTTGGACAGTCGCGTTTCAAATACAGTGAGTAGCGCGTTGCCGCGGCGGATGAAGCAGGATTAGTCACTAAGCGTCCTCTTTTACGTGCGGATTCGGTTGCATACACGACCTCTGGTCAATAAACGAAGCCTAGTGTGCTAATGCCAACGAGGATGTTGATTATCATGAAAACTGAAGAGGTCCTCGAAATTACCTTCCACTTTTGCGGCCCCCGATAGCGGTTACGAATGCCAATTACGAGCACGAATGTATAGGCGAGTTGCAGGGTGACTAGTCCGATAAATGTTACCCAATTATCCGAATCGACTGCCCAACTCCCCGCGAAGAATAGGAGGCAAGCGCCGCCGAAATAGAGGAGCCAGTAGCTCACCGCGAGGCGGAGGTCGCCGGCAATAAAGCGTGAATCCCGAAATTCGGGTGGCGCTGTTTCTGGGCCTTGTGGCATGCGTTTCGTCTCTTGAGCTGCGAGAGCCTTGATTGTTAGAACCCGAGTCTATCCTAGACTCAAGTCCTCCACAATTTGTAACAGTAGGGGGCGGCGCTGGCCACTATACTCCTGCGCCTGATAAAAAAATGGACAATGCAAAGCATTCAATCGAATAACAAGTGCTTAAAGCACTGACGGCATTACAAGCCCCACGCTCGGAATCACAAGATGACTATCTCTCTCTTCTCGCGCAAGACGCGCCGCGTATTTCGCGCGTTTTTACTCGTTTCCTCCCTCGCCGGAGTAGTGAATGCCCAGGACAACGTTGGTGACGAGTCAACGGTTATTTATCGTGCCGACTATTTCGCTGAGTTCAATCCCATAACAGCGCAAGATATGGTCGATCGCATTCCGGGTGTCGGTGGCGCGACCGGCAGCGGCGGCGGATTCGGCGGCGGTGCCGGAGGCGGCAACGGTGGACGCGGTCTAGGTGGCGGCGGTGGTAGCGAGATAATCATCAACGGCAAGCGTATGGCGGGCAAGAGTAATCAGGCCAGCGGTCAATTGGATCGCATTACAGCGGGTCAGGTCGATTATATTGAGCTGATACGAGGCACCTCGGGTGACCTCGATGTGCGCGGCAGCGGCGTCGTAGTCAATGTCATCCTACTCGAGGAGCTTTCGTCGACAGCGCTCAATGTCGGGGTCAATATGGATCGCTATGCAGATGGGGAAAGCCAGCCCGGCGGGTCTTTCGCGGTCAGCGGCAACCTAGCGAAGCTAGGCTATGTACTAAGCGCCTCGGCGGAGCCGCGCTACGACCACCGTATTACCTACGAGGACAGCGTGCTAGGGGACTTCACCGCTAACGATGCGATTCGTGAAGATCAGATTCGTGATCAAACCAGCTACAATTACAGCGCCAACCTCGACTACGAATTTAGCCCCAACTCGAGCGCCAGACTCAATGCGCTTTATTCGCAGAATGATGATCCCACGACACTCGCGCGACGCACGGTGAACCTGCGCGTGTATCCCAACACCGTGGCGTTGCAGCGCGAAGAATTGCCGGGCGAGCGGGATAATTGGGAAATCGGCGCGGACTATGAGCTGCGCACGCAGCAAGGATCGCGGTTTAAGGCATTGGTTATCAGCAATCAGGGAAATGTCGATAGCGTCCGCAAACGCTACGACGTTGCGGAGGATGGCAGCGAGGAGCTGACTCTCTTTCTCGATACTGGCAGCGTGACTAAAGAGCGCATCGCTAGAGGCTCTTTTACATTCGATATTTTCGACTCGCAGGACGTCGAAGTTGGCATCGAGCGTGCGCAAACCATACTTGATTCTCGACTTGCCTACGGCATTAAAGATGAAGATGGCATTCCGGACCCCGCGCTTGGCGGCCTGGTTGCGCAAAGCGTGTCGAACGCGGTCTCCACCGTTGAAGAAATGCGCTACGAGCCATTTTTGATTCACAATTGGCAGTTGAATTCGCAGATGTCGCTCGAGACATCGATGCTCTACGAATCCTCCGAGATTAGCCAGTCGGGCGAGAAGTCGCTGTCGCGCGACTTCGGTTTTTTTAAGCCCAAAATCGATTTTCGCTACGACCTTACGCCGCAGTTGCAGGTCAGAGGAACCATTGAAAAACGAGTGAGGCAGTTAAGGTTCGGCGATTTTGTTGCCTCGAACGATGATCAAGATAATGACTCGAATGTTCTAGGCGGTAACGAGAATCTAAAGCCTGAGTGGCTTTGGGCTTACGATCTTAAGGGCGAGTATCGTTTGCCGAATGACGTAGGCGTCGTGTCTGCCGGTGTTTGGTATCACCAGCATACCAACGTGATCGAGCGAATTGATGCGACAGTCAATGAGAGCAATCTGCAGTCGATTGCCGGCAACATTGGTGAGGGGCACATGTATGGACTGAACGCTGCCGCGAGCATCCGCATGCGAATGATCGATATGCCGAACTTGCTAGTAACCGCAAATTTTAACGTTAAAGACTCTAGCGTGACTGACCCTTTCTTGGGAATCGATCGTCGCTTCGCCAATTTCGATCGGGGTCGACTACGTCTGGGTATGCGTCACGATGTGACTTCGCTCGGCATCAGCTACGGGATGGAGTGGAATAATCGCTTCGATGCCAATATGAAACGCTATGAAATAGACGACATCGAGCTGCGCGCTGGCGATCCGAATGTCACCGCTTTTGTGCAATTCGTTGACCGCCGAGGTATTACCTACCGCCTGGACGTGCTTAACGCGAACGACAATATGCAATGCCGTGAGAGGCAGCGTTTCGTGGGCAGAATGTCCAACGGCATTCTGGAGGAAATTGAGGATAACTGCGGCGGTTCTGGCCGCACACTATCGCTCAAGATCAACGGTAATTTCTGATTCCTTTGCGCGGGGTGAGTTAGCGCCCTCCCATCATGCCTTTCAACGCGGCGGGAATATCTGCAGGGAAGACAACGAATTTAGAATTATCGGATGCTGCAAGATTCTGTAACGAGGCGATATATTTTTCACCTAAAAGGTAGGCGACTGGTAGCTCATTGTCGCCTACCGCAGAGGTGACGAGTTCGATAGCCGTCTGACTCGCCTGCGCGAGTATGACTTGCGCCTCAGCTTCGCGCCGCGAGGCCTCTAATTTTCCTTCTGCCTTTAAGATTGCGGCCTGCTTATCGCCATCTGCGCGCGTCACTGTGGCGCGGCGAGCACGCTCGGCGGCGGCCTGTTCTTCCATCGCTGCCTGCATAGTGCCCGACGGATTTATGTCTTGAATCTCTACTGTTTTGAGCGTGATGCCCCAATCTGCGATGTCATCGCTGATCGCTGCCTTGAGCTTTGCCTTAATGTGATCGCGGGACGAAAGCGCGTCGTCGAGTGCCATTTCGCCGACAATCGAGCGGAGTGAAGTCTGCACCAGCGTTTGAATGGCAAGGGTGTAATCTTCGACACCGTAAACCGCCTTTTCGGGCGACACAATATTTATGTAGGCAACGGCATTGGTCATGATGACTGCATTGTCTTTAGTGATGACTTCCTGCGAGGGAATGTCCAATACAATGTCTTTTGTCGTCACTTTGTAGGCAATGCTGTCTATGTAAGGGATCACGAAATTGAGCCCGGGGTTGAGCGATGTGTAGTATTTCCCTAATCGCTGAACAACCCATTTGTTGCCCTGAGGGACTTGCCTCACGCCCTTGGCGACGGTCACGAGCAGGAAAATAAAAATAGCAGTGGTTAAAATTAAAGCCGGTTCCATAGCGATCTCCGAGTCAATGAGTTGCGTTTCGTCCTCGCCTAGACGCGAACGACGATTAGAGAGTTTCCTGAGACATCTTTTACTGACACACGATCTCCGATGCTGAGAGTATCTTGGGACATAATTAGCCACTCGTCCGAGCCGAGCAGCGGCGCGGGAAAGCGAACCATGCCGCGTTTGTCGCCGTTAGGTACAGAGAGAACTTGGCCGATTTCACCGATTAGGGCCTCGCGTGACAAGCCCGCTTTGGTAACGTCTTTGGATAGCGGTTTTAGAAAACGAAACCAAGCCACCGCGAATACGAGGGACAGAAGCGTCCAAAAAATAAGCTGTGCTGGCGCGCCGATACCTGGTGCGATGACTAGGCTTAGGCCGACGACAACGGCGGCGGCCCCAAACCAAAAGATAAAGAAAGACCCAATAAATATTTCGGCGAGCATCAGTACGATACCCAAGACAATCCAGTGCCAGTAAACGAGTTCCATGGTGTAATCCCTGTATACTTGCTTTAACTTTTTAAAGAAGACCTCTAACAATCAAAATAGCTTTCACACTATAACGTAAAGACCCTTACGGGTTGCAAATCTAATTCTCAAGGAGAGAGCCCGCTCAGTGCAGTCACTAGACCTCCGCGCCAAAATCCCCGTTGTCGATTTCGGCGGAACAGGCCCTATTATTCTCTTCTCGCATGCCAACGGCTACCCACCTCGCGTATACCGCGACCTACTTACGCGTCTGACGCGAGAGTATCGCGTGTTAGGGGTTGAGCATCGCCCCCTTTGGCAGCAAGACCCTTCGCAGCTCGATTCTTGGCAACGCTTTGCCGACGATGTTGCCGAGCTTCTCGACGAATTAGACGAGCCTGTGCATGGCCTTGGACATTCGATGGGAGGTTCGACCTTGCTGCTCGCGCATAAGCTGCGGCCGGAGGCCTTCCTGAGTCTCGCGCTTATGGAACCAGTACTTTTGCCGAATGCTTGGCAGTTTGGCTTGAGGCATATCGGTAAATTCTTTCCCAGCAAAGTGCCGCCGATACAACGCGCACTGAACCGAGTCGACCGGTGGCCTGACAAGCAGAGCGTGTTTGATCATTTTCGCCCCAAAGCAGTCTTCAAGGGGTTTTCCGACGAAGGACTGTGGGATCTGGTCGAACACAGCACGACGGACCACCCAGATGAAGGCGTTACACTTCGTTTTAGCAAAGAGTGGGAGGCGCGGTGTTATGCCCTTGTGCACAACGTCTGGCCGCGCTTAGCGGCATTAGATGTGCCTGTTCTGGGCTTTAGAGGGGGGAAGTCGAATACCCTTGCGCAGCGCGAATGGCTGCGCTGGCAGCGCGTGTGCGGGGCGGGGCGGTATCATGAGCTCGAAGGCGCGGGGCATCTGCTTCCTCTCGAGCGCCCGGAGGAAATAAGCGTGCGCTACTTCGAATGGCAGGCAAGCTTAAATCACTAGGGTGCTGATCTACTCGTAGCGCAGCGCGTCGATGGGATCCAAGTTTGCGGCCTTGGCAGCCGGAAGGATGCCAAACAACACGCCAACAAATCCCGAGAAACCGAGCGCTAATGCAATTGACCAGAGGGGAATGGTCGCCGGTGGAAACCCTGGAATACTGCTCGAAATAAGATTGCCGAGCGCATAGCCAATCGCCAGACCGATAAGCCCACCGAGCAAGGAAAGCAATAGCGCCTCGATGAGAAACTGCATCAGGATGTGATGTCGTTTCGCCCCGATCGCCTTACAAATACCTATCTCGCGCGTGCGCTCTGTGACTGAAACGAGCATGATATTCATGATGCCAATTCCGCCGACAAGCAGAGAGATGCTCACAATGCCACCTACGACGATAGTGACCATATTGATGATCGAATCGAAGGTTTCCATTAGCTGCTCAGAGGTTTGAATGGTGAAGTCATCGTCGTCTTTGCCACTTAACCCATGTGCGTTGCGCAGCAGGGAGGTGAGCTGCTGTGAAATTGTCTCGATGTCGGCCTGTTCGGTGAGGCTAAGCTGAATCTGAATATCGGAGCGAGCCTGATTTCCCTGAATGCTGCGCATAGTATTGAACGGCATAATCACCAGATCGTCTTGGCTAAAGCCCATGAGGTCGCCCTTGGGTTCGAGCAGGCCAACTACTTTTAACCACTCGCCACCTATTTCGACAAACTCGTTCACGGGGTTTTCAGGCAGGCTCAGGTTTTCCCTCACCTTATCGCCAATGACGACGACGCGTCGCCGCGTTTCGTTGTCGCTTTGTGCGATAAAGCGCCCTGCGCGCATGTAAGACTGCGAGACATCTTGAAACGCATAGGTCGTGCCGAATATCTGGCTAAATGCCGTCTGCGAGCCGTATTTTACCTGCGAGGCGCGGTTGGCATACAAAATAGGCGTGATTGAGGCGATGCCGTCGGCACGTTTCTCAATAAGCTCCAAGTCACTCGGGGTGAGCCGCGCGCGGATGCCTTTCATCTGATCTTCCAGCGGCGTGTAGGACTCGATCGTTAAACTGTTTGAGCCGAGGCTCGAGAAAGTATCGCCAATAAACGCGCTCATGCCCTGGGTTACCGATACCACCGCGATGACACTGGCGACACCGATCACGATCCCGAGCGTCGTGAGAAAGCTGCGCAGTCCATGCGCAAATATCGACACGAAGGCGGCGCGAGAGCTCTCGAATAAGGCGAAAAACATTAGCGACTCGCTTCCGGCTGGCTTTGGTTGCGCGAAGGCCCGCTGTCATTGGCGATACTGCCGTCTTTCATTTCGACGACGCGGTGGCAATGCTGTGCGATTTCATCTTCATGCGTCACTACAATAAGCGTTTGCCCCTCGCTGTGGAGTTCGTCGAACAGCGCCATGATTTCGACGGTAGTCTTCGAATCCAAATTGCCCGTGGGCTCGTCTGCCAACAAGATCGAAGGCTCGGTTACGAGCGCGCGAGCGATAGCAACGCGCTGGCGCTGACCGCCCGATAGCTGGTTTGGCAGGTGATCAATTCGGTCACTCAGGCCGACCCGCGCCAGCGCTTCTAGCGCGCGTTTCTTGCGCTCGCGATAGCCAACAGCGCGATAAATTAGTGGCTGCATGACATTGGCGAGCGCAGTGGAGCGCGGCAGCAGATTAAAGCTTTGAAAAATGAAACCGATTTCGAGATTACGAATTTCAGAGAGCTGGTTCTGGTCGAGGGTTTCGACGTTTTTGCCATTAAGGTGGTATTGGCCACTGGTCGGTTTATCCAAGCAGCCCAGAATGTTGAGCATCGTCGATTTGCCCGAACCGGAGCTGCCAATAAACGCCATGTAATCGTTCACCCCGACTGCGATATCGATGCCGTCGAGGGCGCGCACAACCTGATTGCCCATCTCATAGTATTTGGTGACTTGAGTTAGCTCAATTAGCGCCATGGGGGCTATTGCTCCAGTCGCCTAGCGTCGAGTTCGTCGCCTTCGAGGAGATGACGCAGCTCTTCATCGGGGCCCACGACAATTTCGACATCGCCCTCGATGCCGGTGAGCAGCTCCTGATATTCGTCGTCTGAAATCCCGACCTCGATTTTAGTTTTGCGGGCGACGCCGTTGTCGTTAACGAATACAAAGTAGTCATTGCGCAGCGCAGCGCGGTCTTCCTCGAAGATTATCGCCTGCAGTGGCACCGCCGTGACACTCTGATCTTGGCGCGTGAAAATCTCAGCGCGGCAGGACATGCCGGGTCTGAGGGTGACTTCGCCGGCATCGACGATATCGATTTTTACGGTGAAGCTCAGTCCTTGGCGCCCCGGTGCAATTTTTGCCGTGTTGGCGATGTAGCGAACTGTGCCGATCATTGGCTGATCGGGATACGCGATGGCGACAATCTCGACGCGCTGGCCGATGGCTATGTTGGCGACATCGGCCTCATCAACGAGCACTTCTGTGTAGATGCTCGCAGGATTTGCGATAGTCATGAGTGATGAGCCGGGGATGTTGGTAGAACTCGCAATCGCCGTTTCGCCGACTTTGATATCGAGGCTCGTAACAACCCCATCGATCGGTGACACGATCTTTGTATTGCTAAGCTGGTCCTCTATCTGATCGAGCTGCGCCTCTGACTGAGTGAGTCTTTCGCGCGCGGACTTAAGATCGATTCGAGCGAGATCTAATTGATTGCGCATCATTTCGAATTCGTCGCTGCCGATCATGTCACGTTCAAACAGGGTGCGCGAACGCTCGTATTGATTCTCGAGATTGCCAATACGCACCTCTTGGCGCTCGATATCGATGGTGTTAATGCGAACCGCAGCCTCAGCCTGTTCAAGAGATGCGATGAAATTGATGTCTTCGACCTGCAGCACGAGCTGACCTTGACTTACCGTATCGCCTTCCTCGACATATAGCTCGGCGACTCGACCGATGACCTCTGAGCTCAGCATGACCTCCTCCTCATGGGCTAAGAAGCCGGAGGCAAGAATGGAGGGGCTAATGACGCGCTCGGTGATGCCGGCGACGGTTACTTCCTTCCGCGCAGTGCCGA
>JALRKV010000031.1 GCA_023254735.1 Pseudomonadales bacterium
TAAGAGCCGCGTATTAAAGGACCCAGCACCCATGCAGCTGTCTGATTTCGATTTCGAGTTGCCCGAACATCTCATCGCTCACTACCCTGCCGAGCAGCGCCGCCAGAGTCGCCTTTTGTGCCTCGATACCGAGACTGCATCGATTACCCATCGGGGTTTCGCCGATCTCCTATCGCTAGTTAATGACAAAGACCTGCTCGTGTTTAACGACACGCGGGTAATTCCGGCGCGACTCTTTGCCCATAAGACCTCAGGCGGTCGGGTAGAGGTGATGGTTGAGCGCATGATGGAGGACAATAAGGTCCTCGCGCAGCTTAAGGCGAGCAAATCCCCCAAGCCCGGCACGCTGTTGACTATCGACGGCACTGAACTCGCCCCGATCGAGGTAATAGGGCGGCAGGGCGATTTCTACATATTGCAGTTCGACGGCGGCGTAGCGCCTGAGGAGGTCTTTGTCCAGCACGGCCACATGCCGCTGCCTCCCTACATCAAGCGCGAGGATGAGGCATTCGACGAGGAGCGTTATCAAACCGTTTACGCGCGCGAAAATGGTGCCGTCGCCGCGCCAACTGCGGGGTTGCATTTCGATGAGCAAATGCTCGCCGAGCTAGCAGAGAAGGGTGTGGACACCGCCTATCTTACCCTACACGTGGGTGCGGGCACGTTTCAGCCGGTGCGCGTAGACAATATCGAAGAGCATAAGATGCACACGGAACTTATCGACGTGGGCGAAGACGTGTGCGTTAAAGTCGCAGCCTGTCGCGCCCGCGGCGGCAGAGTGATTGCCGTGGGGACAACTACGGTGCGCAGTCTTGAGTCAGCAGCCGCCGGCGGCGTGCTTGCACCAACGCGTGGCGAGACTGATATTTTCATTTACCCAGGTTATGAATTTAAAGTCGTCGACGCACTGATCACCAATTTCCATCTTCCTCAGTCGACGTTATTGATGCTGGTAAGCGCATTTTGCAATCGCGATATGCTGATGGAGACCTATAGGCAGGCGGTCGCAAATGATTATCGCTTTTATAGCTATGGCGATGCGATGTTACTTGGCAGGGGTGTGTGATTTCCGCTGACCTCGTCAGAAATTGTGGCTAGCTGCGGTAGCAGCGCTAAAAGATTTTTTTTGTTACCATATGCGGCTAATTAATTCGGGTGAAAGTCTAGACTACTAACACTAGACCCATAAGCCCAAACCCCATAATCCCAATTCCAACAGGAACTCAACATGAAAGCACCAGTACGCGTCGCTGTAACCGGAGCCGCAGGCCAAATTAGTTATTCCCTTCTGTTCAGGATCGCCGCGGGCGAGATGCTCGGTGCTGATCAGCCCGTCATCTTGCAGCTCTTGGAGATTACGCCGGCACTGGACGCGCTTGCGGGTACGGTCATGGAGATCGAGGACTGCGCTTTTCCTCTAGTGGCAGGAATCGTGCAAACCGATGACGCGAACGTTGCGTTCAAAGACGCTGACTACTGCCTTCTCGTAGGTGCGCGTCCCCGTGGCCCGGGCATGGAGCGTAAGGATCTGCTGGAAGCAAACGCGGCCATTTTCTCGGCTCAGGGTAAGGCGATTAACGACAATGCGAGCAGAGACGTAAAGGTGCTCGTGGTTGGTAATCCCGCCAATACCAATGCGCTGATCGCCTACCGCAACGCGCCTGATCTAAAGCCGGGTCAGTTCACCGCTATGACCCGTTTGGACCACAACCGTGCGATGGCACAGCTTGCGAACAAGACTGGTAAGCACAGCACTGATGTTGAGGGCATGATCATCTGGGGTAACCATTCAGCGACTCAGTACCCAGACATTCACCACTGCACAGTCGCGGGTGCGGCGGCGACTAGCCTAGTCGACCAAGACTGGATCACCGGTGATTTTATCCCGACAGTACAGCAGCGCGGCGCGGCGATTATCAAAGCGCGCGGCCTGTCGAGCGCAGCGTCTGCCGCAAATGCGGCGATAGAGCATATGCGCGATTGGGCGCTAGGGACGAACGGTAAGATCGTCAGCATGGGGATTCACAGCGATGGCAGCTATGGTGTTACCGAAGGTCTGATTTATTCGTTCCCTGTAACCTGCGCAAATGGCGAATACAGCATCGTTCAGGATCTGGAGATCAACGCGTTTAGCCAAGATCTCATGGATAAGTCAGAGATCGAGCTGAACGAAGAGCGCGATGCCGTAGCAAGTCTGCTTCCGTAGGCTGAGCGCTCCGACTAGTCAGGCTCAGTATCTTAGTTAAAAAGGCGGCGCTTGCCGCCTTTTTTATGCATCCACGATAAGCGTTTAATTGGGTTAGCTCAGAATCATGTGGTTTAGCGGCATCTCCGTTTTGCTCACCACTTCCCGCATAATGAAGCTCGAATGGACGTCAGTGACACCCTCTATTCGTGTGATTTTATTGAGCAGAAAGGCTTGATACTCCTCCATATCGGGCACCCTGACTCGAAGTTGATAGTCTGCCGACTGTCCTGTGACGAGCAGGCATTCCACGACCTCGGGGAACTCTGTCACGGTTCTTTCAAACTCCTCAAAACGTTCGGGGGTGTGACGATCCATATTGATATGAATAATTGCGGTCAGTTTGAGGTTGAGCTTTGACGGATTAAGTAGGGTAACCGTGCGACCTATTACGCCTGCCTCTTCGAGTTGTTTGACGCGCCGCGCGCAGGGCGAGGGTGAGAGCCCTACTTTGTCCGCAAGCTCGAGATTCGTGATGTTGCCATCGGCCTGGAGCGCGGCAAGGATGCGTCTATCGATCTTGTCCATTGCTTTTCTTCCTATATGATAATGCTGTGATTGCCATCAATAAAGGTATTTTTGGTGTTAATAGTTAATAATGTAATTAATTTTGACTATTATAGCTAATATTACCGAATATTGAGCTGATTAAGTAGTAGAGTCACCCCTGCGAAGTCACTACAATGCAGTTCTCGAGTCTATGAGCGGAACGTTAAACAGACACGAAGCTTGCAAATAGCAATCCCAAAAGGAATTAAGAGATGTTCGACCACACGAAATACAAACCTTTCACCACTATTGACATTAAAGATCGCACTTGGCCCGACCGAGTGATTTCTGAGGCGCCTAAGTGGTGTAGCGTTGACCTTCGTGATGGCAATCAGGCTCTGATCGAGCCTATGTCAGTCGAGCAAAAGAAGAAGATGTTCGCGCTGTTGGTAGAAGTAGGCTTTAAGGAAATTGAGGTCGGCTTCCCGGCAGCCTCGCAGCCTGACTTCGACTTTGTGCGTTACCTCATCGAAGAGAACAAGATCCCAGATGATGTGACCATCCAGGTGCTCACCCAAGCGCGGCCCGAGTTGATTCAGCGTACGTTCGAGTCTCTCAAAGGGGCGCCGCGAGCTATTCTTCACGTGTATAACTCGACGTCGGTCGTGCAGCGCGAAAAAGTATTCAAGACCGACAAGGCTGGTATCATCGCGATCGCGAAAGCGGGCGCTGCTGAGGTGCAGCGCTGCGCATCGCTAGCGCCGGAGACTGATTGGACATTCCAGTATTCGCCCGAGAGCTTCACTGGCACCGAAATCGATTTTGCTGTTGAGGTGTGCGATGCCGTTGCGGATGTCTGGCAGCCAACGCCTGAGAAGAAAATAATTTTCAACCTCCCCTCGACAGTCGAAGTGTCGACGCCCAACGTCTATGCCGACCAGATAGAATGGTTCTGTCGTCATATCAAAAAGCGTGATTCGATTATTGTGAGCCTGCACACACACAATGACCGTGCCTGTGCTGTCGGTTCGGCGGAACTTGCCGTGATGGCCGGTGCACAGCGAGTCGAGGGAACGCTGCTCGGAAATGGTGAGCGTACGGGCAATATGGATATCGTTATCATGGCGATGAACCTCTACAGCCAAGGCGTCGATCCCAAGCTTGATCTGAGCGATATGGATAAAATTGTCTCGGTAGTAAGAGAGTGCACGCAGATCGATGTGCATCCTCGTCAGCCGTACTCTGGCGATCTTGTCTTCACTGCGTTCTCAGGTAGCCATCAAGATGCGATCAAAAAATGCCTGGATATGTATGAAGAAGGTAGCACTTGGGAGATCGCCTATCTCCCGATTGACCCGCGCGATTTAGGCCGCACTTATCAAGACGTCATCAGAGTAAATAGCCAATCGGGTAAGGGCGGTGTCGCCTATGTGCTTGCGAACAAATTTGGTTTTGAGCTGCCGCGCTGGTTGCAGATCGAATTCAGCCGTGTGGTGCAGAGCGTCACCGAGCAGAGCGGTGGAGAGATTCAACCCGATTCAATCTGGACGTTGTTTAACGAACACTATATTCAATCTGAGAAAATAATCAGCTTAGAAGATTTCAGTATCCAGAAAAACCAAGGGCGCGAGACCTTCTCGGCGATGCTTGATCTCTCTGGTCAGCCTGTAGAAATCAAGGGTGAAGGCGACGGCGTTCTCGATGCATTTATCGAGGGCTTGAAGCGAACGCTCAAGATAGATTTCGAAGTCATGGAATACGGGGAGCACGCGCTCGGCAAGGGTGCCGATGCGGAAGCGGTGACCTACATACAGCTAAAGTATGGGGTGCGCAGGTTTAGCGGCGTTGCCGTTAGCAAAGACATTATCTCTTCGTCGCTCAATGCGCTCATGGGTGCGGTAAGCGAATTGCTGAAAGAAACCGCAGCCGATACCTCTGCCTCTGCCGAGCGCGCTGCGAGCTAGATCCCTCCTTGTGTAGCGCGCCTCTCTCGGGGGCGTGCTTTCACGCGATTAAATTTTCCCTCTTAGGTTCTCTGGCAGTTCCCTGGCGCTTCCCTGACTTTCTCGCAGCGCCTGCGAGTATTCAGGGCTGTCCGCTTTTTTGAAGTGCCGAGCAAACTATCTCAGCCGCTGTTGCGACTAAGACTCTATTGCCAGTATGCTGAATCGATAGAGGCGCGCACCTGCTAGATGGGCTGTGTAAAAGGCTTGTTTAATCCGGACCGATTCATGGGCACGATAATCGATGAAGATCAGGCGTTAGTCGCTGCTGCCGTCAAAGGCTCCAAGCAGGCGTGGATCGATTTGGTTGCGCGCTACGAGTCGCGCATCTACAACCAGGCGCTCAGGCTTACGGGCAATAGCGCTGATGCATTAGATCTCATGCAAGAGGTCTTTATAGGGATTTACAAAAACCTGCATCGATTCCGTGGCGAGTCTAAGTTCAGTAGCTGGGTCTTTCGTATTGTTCACAACAAGTCGATTGATCTCGCGCGGCGTTGGCGGCCACCTGTCGAGAATAAACCGTCCGAGGAGACAGATCAGCTTGCGAGGCTACCAGCCGTCGCGTCTGACGAGCCCGATGAACAGCTCGCACAGGAGCAAATGAACGCGCAGGTACAGGTCCTGCTCGGCCAGCTGCCGATCGAGCAGCGGCTCATTATCGAACTCAAACTTTTTCAGTCGCAGACTTTCGAGGAAATTGGACTCGCGCAAGACATCTCAGAGAATACTGCTAAAACGCGCTTTTATAGCGCGCTGAAAAAACTTAAAGATTTATTGGAGAAAAATTATGCAATGCCCTGAATCGGTGCGCTACCTCTCGGCCTACGTTCTCGATGAACTCGCCCTCAGCGAGCGGGATGCCTTTGAGAACCACCTCGCCGACTGTGCGCAATGCAGCGCTGAACTCGCAAGTTTCGACAGCGTCAAGTCAGTTTTGAATTCTTGGGATGACGAGGCGCTTCCCGCCTCTGCAGCAGCACATCGCGAGCGGATTCGCCACCTAGCAGAACCTTTACCCAAACAAGACAAGGCGAGTCGTTGGCCATTGTTAAATTGGTGGCAGTGGGCGCCCTCGGCAGTCTCCTTCGCGGTCTTGGTGCTGGTGTTCATGGATGCCCGCTTTCTTGTCGACGAAGCTGGTTTTAGTGTGAGCTTTGGTGGTTTGAAAAACGACGCGTCTGTCTTTCAAATGGTCGATCAAATGGTCGATCGAGAAGAGTTACAGCAGGTGATCGCGCGACTAGAGCAGCGACAAGATCAGAACACTATCGCACTCATGCAGGCAGTTTTGAATCAGGCTCGTGAAAGTAGCGAAGCGAATTTCCAACAGCTCTTTGCCTTCTTTGAGCAACAGAGACTCAACGACTTAGAACAGGTGCGCGCGAGCTACGAGCAACTCGCTGAAAGTGATTTTGAAACGCTACGCTCGCTGCAACAACTTGCGAGTTATGTGAGTTTTAACGAGATCGTCAGATAGGGGGCATCATGTTTGGCTCTACTCACACTGTTAGACAAGGCTCGCGCTTGCTAGCCTCGTCCGTCGTATCCCTCGTCTTTAGCCTAATTGCCGGCGTAGCGATTGCGCAGCCTTCAGCGGATGCGCTGGAGCGCTCGCGTCAGGAGCTCAGTGTGTTTTCTGATTTGCTGTCAGCGGGGCTTGACCTCGACGAGCCGGGAGGGCTGTTTGGCATGAACGTTGGTTCGATACAGTCTCGGTATCTTTTCGGTCAGGGCGCCTATCTCGAGATTCGTAGTCCACTTGCTAACCGCAGGCAGCGTTTAAGTCTCGCCGCTCTTGGTTCGACCCTTCGCGACCTGCAGTCTAGCCAGAATCCATTCGCACGCTTCTCCGCCGCACAGGCTCCGCAAGCGCTCTCTGCCGATGCGGTAGATTCAGAGCTAGTCGCAAGCCTTTCCAGCCGCATTCAAGACGTCGACTATGAGTTGATTGTGAGCTCGGCGCTGCGACAGGCGTCGGAGGCGGCAGACGCACTGCGTTCGCTTGAGGGAATTGACGAGGCAACTTACGCTGATATTCGGGGTGAGTTGGCGACGCTTCGCCAAGAGCTTCAGGCAAATCTAGCAACGATGAGTGCGATGCTCGATAGCGACGGCTCATCGGCGGACGAGTCGCTTTCGGCGCGGATAGCGCCGCTTAGAGAGCTTGCCCAGCGGCGAGCGGTGGAGTTGGGCGCGCAGTTAGAGAGGGCGCAGTCCGACTATGAACAGCGATGGTACGCCGAGAGAGATTTATTCGAGGAGGCGCTCTATGCGTCAGCCTGCAAGGCGAGTGAGCAGCTTTTGAGTTTTGCCGACTCCGAGTCTCTCGCCATAATTCTTGCAGGACTGGGGGATGAGGGAGTGCGGCTGAGGCCCGACAGAGTGCATATTCTCTCTATCGGTGAGCTAAGGCACTGCGCGACTGGGGCTATTGATTCCGCAGAGATTGATGCGGTGGTTTACAGCTATTGATACAAAACGATTCAAGGGCTTGGTCTTGGTGATGAAAACCATTACCATCAGGGCCGATGCGGTGTTTACCGATTGCATCGT
The DNA here is from genome assembly GCA_023254735.1 of Pseudomonadales bacterium. Taxonomy (GTDB): domain Bacteria; phylum Pseudomonadota; class Gammaproteobacteria; order Pseudomonadales; family Pseudohongiellaceae; genus UBA9145. The sequence goes on from JALRKV010000031.1 coordinate 7,294, forward strand.
GACAATAATAAAAGCAGCGACCATAAGAAAAAGCTAGGAGAACAGGATGGAATGCCCTAAGTGTAATTCAGCAATGCATGAAATCGAGATCGAAACGTTACATGGCAAAGTAGTTATCGATAAATGCGAGCGCTGCGAAGGCCTCTGGTTTGATAACGGTGAGGCGGAGCAACTAAAGAACGACTGGATGGCTGACTTTGCCGACAGTGGCGATCCCTCAATTGGTAAAACCTACAATGCGGTGAGAGATATCCAATGCCCGCGCTGCGGCGAGCCGATGCAAAAAATCAACGATGCTAAACAGTCGCACATAGAATACGAAGCGTGTGCCGAACACGGCCTATTTATGGACGCGGGGGAATTCACAGATTACAAGCACGAGACCCTGCTAGACTATTTCAGAACGCTTATTGCGTCGATTAAGCGTCGAGTCTAGAACTCGCTCTCCTCGATGGGTGGCGCGAAAACTGTGCGTCCCGAAGAGACAATTGAATGCCATCTTGGGTGTTCCCAGATGGCATTTTTTGTGGCTGAGGGTTCGAGGCGCGGATATTTACCGAGAGCCGTCCATCCGGATTCGAGCGTATGGAAATCCGAGCCGCAGGAGTAGTAAAGCGCGTGCTCGTTGGCGAGTTCGAGCAGTCGTTTCTTGGCGGTTGGGTCGAGATTGGCGTAGCTGACTTCCATCGCCTCGCCGCCTGCAGCACGAAAATCGCAGATGAGGCGAGATAATTTGCTGCGGGTAAGCGGGTAGCGGCTTGGGTGCGCAAGAATCGCTATACCACCTGCGGCCTGAATTGCGCTAACCGCCTGATCGAGGCTAGCCCAAATAGCTGCAACATACGCTTTTCCGCGCCTGCCAAGATAGGATTTAAACGCCTTTTGCTTGTTTTTGCAGATACCGCTGGCGACTAAAAAGTCGGCAATGTGGCTGCGAGTCAATGCGGTAGCGGGCAGGGCGGCGAGATAGTCGCGCGCGCCGGTTGCCCCGACAGTGTCGAGTTTGACTGCGATCGCCTCTGCTCTCTGACGCCTATTGTTCTGCTGCTCACTTAAAAGAGCGTCGAGAGTCGGTGTCCGCAGCTCTTTCAAAAGTCCAACCACATGAATCTCGAGTCCATTCCAGTCGCAGGATAGTTCGACCCCGGCGATAAGTTTTAGCTGGCGCCAGCCTTCTTTGACCGCCGGTACGGTATCCTTTGGCGTCGCCTGCCACAGGTGCTCCACGCCGCAGAGGCAATCGTGATCTGTTAGCGCGAGATGGGTCAATCCACGTTCGAGAGCCGCGCTGACCAGGTACTCTGGAGTTTGGGCTCCGTCAGAGTAGTAGCTGTGGCAATGTAAATCGACATACATAGGGGATTGCTCATCGGTTCGTCGGATAGGGGCGTACGTGCAGTGTAGTATGGCGGTAAAACTTTGTCGCTACATGCTATTTCGAGCCCGGCTCGGTGCCTTGATGCTGGAATCGCTCGTCGCCTCGATGGTGTCTTGTCTAATCTTGACTAATTCACTAGGTTATTCGATAATTTGCCCAGTTTCGAAGGAAAGCGAGGCGCCGCCATGCGGTTAACAACAAAGGGTCGGTATGCCGTAACGGCGATGCTCGATCTCGCACTACATAAAAGCCAAGGCCCAATAAGCCTAAGCGATATTTCGTCAAGGCAGGCGATTTCGCTATCGTATCTCGAGCAGCTTTTTTCGAAGTTACGAAGAAGCGAGTTAGTCAGTAGCGTGCGTGGCCCCGGTGGCGGGTATGAGCTCAAGCGCGGTTCAGACGAGATCTACATCGCTCAAATTATCGATGCGGTTGACGAGTCTGTTGATACGACTAAATGTCAAGGGGCAGGAGACTGCCAAGGCGGAGAGACCTGTCTGACTCATTATTTATGGGAAGACCTGAGTGAACAGATACACGCGTTTCTCGAGAGCATTAGTCTCGCTGACTTGGTCGCGAAAAACGAAGTGAGAAAAATAGCCGACAATCAAGATCGACGACAAATCATTGTGACAGAGATGTCTGCAGCCCTAGCACTCTAAGGGGCATTGGCGCGAATCGCGCCTCAGGTTTAAGAGGGTTGCAGTGCACAGAACCCGAGCCGAATACCGACATGAGATTTTGATTCTGCGCATCAGTTATCGTGCAGGCTAAAACAGACTTTTACACCGGAGTACAAAATGCAATTTCCGATCTATTTAGACTATTCGTCAACTTCACCTTGCGACCCTCGCGTGGCAGCGAAGATGGCTGAATGCCTCACGCTTGAAGCCAACTTTGGAAACCCTGCATCGCGTTCGCATAAATTTGGCTGGAAAGCCGAGGAAGCTGTTGAAAATGCCCGCAAGCAGGTCGCAGACCTTCTGAACTGCGATCCGCGTGAGATCGTCTGGACGTCAGGCGCGACTGAGTCGGACAATTTAGCGATAAAGGGCGCAGCTCATTTCTATAGCAAGAAGGGCAAACACATCGTAACCTCCAAAATTGAGCACAAGGCGGTTCTTGATAGCTGTCGACAGCTCGAGCGCGAAGGCTTCGAAGTAACCTATCTTGACCCAGATTCAAAGGGGATAATAAGCCCAGAGAGGGTAGCCGCGGCGATTCGTCCGGATACAACACTGGTTTCTCTCATGCACGTAAACAACGAAATCGGTGTGATAAACGACATCGAAGCGATCGGCAAGGTGACCCGCGAACACGGCGTGATTTTCCATGTAGATGCAGCACAGAGCACAGGCAAACTACCCATAGACATGGAGACTATGCAGGTAGATCTGATGTCTCTGACCGCGCACAAGACCTATGGCCCGAAAGGTATAGGCGCATTGTTTGTTCGCCGTAAACCACGAGTGCGTCTAGAGCCGCAAATGCACGGCGGTGGCCACGAGCGCGGTATGCGCTCGGGCACGCTCGCGACGCATCAGATAGTGGGCATGGGTGAAGCGTTTCATCTCGCAATGCTAGAAATGGATGCCGACAATGCGCGTATCCTCAAACTGCGTAACCGTTTGCTCGAAGGCCTCCAGGATATGGAAGAAGTCTATGTGAACGGGGATCTCGATCACCGCGTTGCCGCCAATCTCAATATTAGCTTCAATTTTGTCGAGGGCGAGTCCCTGATGATGGCGCTGCGCAACCTGGCCGTGTCATCCGGTTCGGCGTGTACGTCTGCCAGTCTCGAGCCCTCCTATGTGCTCCGTGCGATCGGGCTTAATGATGAGTTGGCGCATAGCTCTCTGCGGATGACCATAGGTCGTTTCACAACCGAGGAAGAGATCGACTACGCAATCGAAAAAGTCAAAGAAGCGGTTGGCAAGCTTCGCGATTTGTCGCCGCTTTGGGATATGTACAAGGACGGCGTCGACTTAAGCAAGATTCAGTGGGCGGCACACTAATTAATTTTTAACGAGGAGTCTAAAATGGCTTATTCAGAAAAAGTAATCGATCACTATGAGAACCCACGTAACGTCGGCAAGATGGACGATTCTGACCTCAATGTAGGCACCGGTATGGTTGGTGCTCCAGCGTGCGGTGACGTGATGCGCCTGCAGATCAAGGTGAATGCCGATGGCGTGATCGAAGATGCGAAATTTAAAACGTACGGCTGTGGCTCTGCTATCGCATCCAGTTCTCTTCTAACCGAGTGGGTGAAAGGGCGTTCATTAGACGAAGCAACGGCGATTAAAAATTCAGATATCGCCGAAGAACTAGGGCTTCCGCCAGTGAAGATCCACTGTTCAGTGCTCGCAGAAGACGCAATTAAAGCAGCGATTGCAGACGTTAAAGCGAAGCGCGGCGCATAGTTCATGGCGATTACTATTACTCCTGCGGCAGCTGCCCATGTAGCCGAACAGATGAACGCGCGCGGCCATGGCATAGGGATTCGCGTGGGTGTGAAGACCACAGGGTGTTCGGGCATGGCGTATGTGCTCGAATTCGTCGACAAGCTTGAGGTGGGTGATCAAGTGTTCGAACAGTCCGGCATTAAAGTGGTCGTAGATCCTAAAAGCTTGTTGTATATCGACGGCACTGAAATGGATTTCGTTAAGCAGGGCGTCAATGAGGGATTCGAATTTACTAATCCGAATGCCAAGGGTGAATGTGGCTGCGGCGAAAGTTTTAGCGTCTGAGTTCCCTCGCCGCTGATTGAGAATCTGTCGGCAGATTCGCGCAATAGCGCGCCGCGACGGCAATTAACTAACCGACATCGGATAGCTTAGTTCATGGGTTGGCGGGTGCGACGTCGGTGCCAAAGCTCAGCAGCGACTTTACAAGGCAAAGGATCATGCAAGTCCCCGAAGACTACTTCTCTCTCTTTTCTCTCGAGCGTCGCTTCGAAATCGATAAGAAAGCGCTCACCGCTAATTTCCGCGCGCTACAGAATGAAAACCATCCTGACAGGGTTGCCGCCGACGACGAGCAGGCCAAATTGTTGGCAGTGCAGAAGAGCAGTCTTCTGAATGATGCGTATGCAACCCTCAAGTCGCCTCTTGCCAGAGCGGGCTACCTTCTTAAGCTGCGAGGCGTCGATGTAGAGAGTGTTTCACAGGGCGACCTTGATATGGGTGTTCTGCTGGAACAGATGGAGTTGAGAGAACAAGTCGCCGAGGCGCCAGCGGGGGAGGCGGGACTTGCCATCCTCTCGCCGATCAAACGTGATATCGAAAACAGGATCGCAGCGCGAGAGCAGCGCTTTGTCGCCAACCTAGAGGCGGACGATCTGGTCAGCGCAAAACGCGTGTTCCACGAACTGCAGTTTTTGCACAAATTATTTCAAGAAATAGAGGTGAGCGAAGAAAAGCGTCTTGGCTATTGAATTCCACAGCCATCAAGTTGTTAAGAATTCGGCTAACCGATGCCCTTCGTGAAGAGTTATGGCGTTACTACAGATACAAGAGCCAGGCGGTAAGCCTGCAAGACCGAAACATCGGCTAGCGGTAGGCATAGACCTCGGCACGACGAATTCGCTTGTCGCGGCTCGCTGTGGACTTAAAGTCGAGACGTTGCCCGATGAGGGCGGCGAGCACCTTCTGCCTTCTATCGTTCACTATGGCAGCGACGGCCTCATTTCTGTTGGTAAAAAAGCAAAAACGTTTGCACTCACTGACCCTAAGAACACCCTTGTCTCGGTAAAGCGCATGCTCGGTAAAGGGCTCTCCGAGCTTCGACAACTCGGCCACTATTTACCCTACGAATTTGACGCAGCCAGAGACGATACGGCGCCTGCAGTGCTGACTAGGGCCGGCAGTAAAGATCCTGTCTCAGTTTCTTCCGATATTTTGTCTGCGTTAAAAGCCCGCGCCGAGAATGCACTGAAAGGTGAGCTCGAAGGGGCGGTTATTACTGTCCCTGCATATTTTAACGATGCCCAGCGCCAGCAAACGAAAGAGGCGGCTGAGCTCGCCGGCATCAACGTCCTGCGGTTGCTAAACGAACCCACCGCCGCGGCGGTAGCCTATGGCTTGGACAGCGCCGATCAAGGCAATATTGTTGTCTTCGATCTTGGCGGCGGCACATTCGATGTGTCGCTGCTTAGCCTCACACGGGGGGTGTTCGAGGTATTGTCGACGGGGGGCGATACCAACTTAGGGGGTGATGACTTCGATCGATTGTTGGCGACATGGCTGATAGCACAAAGCGGCGATGCGGCGGTGAGTGAAGGTGAGGCATTGCAACTGGCCAATGACTTAAAGCATCAGCTTAGTGACGTCGAAGAAGTTAAATTCACCATGGGAGACTACCGAGGATCTCTGTCTCGAGAGCAGTTTGCCGAGATCGCTAAGGAGCCGCTTAGCCGCGCCATGATGATCTGCCGTCGCTCCCTTCGCGACGCGCGACTTGAACTCGATGAAATCGATAATGTGGTTCTAGTCGGCGGATCTACGCGAATGCCACTTGTCCGTGCCGCCGTGGCGGAATTTTTCGGGCGCGAGCCACTAACAAGTATTGACCCCGATAAAGTAGTCGCCGTTGGTGCGGGCATTCAAGCAGATGTTCTTATCGGCAATAAATCTGATTCCGATTTTCTTCTGCTCGACGTTACCCCGCTTTCGTTGGGCATTGAAACGATGGGTGAGTTGGTCGAAAAAATTATCCCGCGTAACACGACAATTCCAGTCTCTCGCGCACAGGAATTCACCACGTTTAAAGACGGCCAAACGGCTATGGCGCTCCACGTATTGCAGGGCGAACGCGAGGCCGTCGCTGATTGCCGTTCACTTGCCCGTTTTACCCTACGGGGAATTCCGAGCATGGTCGCCGGGGCAGCAAAGATCCGGGTAACTTTTCAAGTAGATGCCGACGGCCTGTTGAGCGTGAGCGCAGAGGAGACCTTGACGGGCGTTAAATCCGAAATTCAGGTCAAACCAAGCTACGGTCTAGAAGCAGAGACGATTGAAAGCATGCTGCAGGCCTCGCAGGAGAATGCGCGTGCGGATATGGAGTTGAGGTCCCTGCAGGAAGCAAAAGTCGATGCGATGCAGTTGATTGATGCGGTCGCCGCAGCGGTCATCGCCGACCCCCAGTTGCTAGAAGAAGGTGAAGAGCAGCGGATTAACCAAGGTGTCGCTGCGCTCGCTGCGGCACTCGAAAATGGATCCAGCGCAGAGGTGAGCGACCTCACTGCCGCGCTGAATCGGATAAGCGGAGATTTCGCTGCTAGACGCATGGACGCGCATATTTCCCGAGCGCTACAGGGCGAATCGATTTAGGCCAAAGCAGGAAAGGCGAGTGACCGACACGCTAATTAATCAGTAGTGCGCGACTTCATCTGCAGGCACTACAAAGACGATCAAACAGAGGAGAGGCGCTATGCCTAAAATTACCTTTCTACCGCACGAAACAATTTGCCCCGAGGGCGCGGTTATCGAAGCTGAGTCAAATGAGACGATTCTCAACGTTGCGCTTGCGAATAAGCTGTCTATTGAACACGCCTGTGAGAAATCCTGTGCCTGCACTACGTGCCACGTGATTGTGCGCGAAGGCTTCTATTCGCTCGAAGATGCCGAGGAGAACGAAGAGGATTATCTCGACAAGGCTTGGGGGCTGGAGCCGGAATCACGGCTCAGCTGTCAGGCGAAAGTTGGGAGCGAAGACTTGGTTATCGAAATTCCCAAATACACAATTAACATGGTGTCTGAGGTCCACTAGCGTGACCTTCTCACCCTATCTTTCGGAGGCGACCTCATGAGTTTACGCTGGACAGATGTCAGTGAAATAGCAATGGGCCTATTTGATCAGCACCCCGATGTCGATCCGCAGTATGTGCGCTTTACTGATCTTCACCGTTGGGTCTGTGAATTAGAAGACTTTAGTGATGACCCTGAGCGAAGCGGGGAGAAGATCCTTGAAGCGATTCAAGCGGCATGGATCGAAGAGGCTGCCGACTAATCGGTTGGGAATTGCGCAATAATCGTATAAGAATTGAGCAAATGTGCGTATAATACGCGCTCTTTAAAATACATGAGCCGCGATGTCTGGCTCTTCTAGCTAAATTTGGAGTCACAATGGCGATTGAACGCACACTTTCTATCATTAAGCCCGATGCCGTAGCAAAGAACGTCATTGGCGAAATCTATAGCCGTTTTGAAAAGGCAGGTCTGAAGATTGTTGCCTCTAAAATGCTCCGTCTCGATGACGAGCTCGCAGGCGGCTTTTACGCGGAACACCGCGAGCGCGGCTTTTTCGGCGATCTCATTGCCTTTATGACGTCTGGGCCCGTGATGGTTCAAGTCCTCGAAGGCGAGGGCGCTGTTCTGAAGAATCGTGAGCTTATGGGAGCAACTAACCCCGCCGAAGCAGCGGCAGGAACGATTCGCGCGGATTTTGCGGTCTCAATAGATGCGAACGCGGTACACGGTTCCGACTCTGTTGAGTCAGCACAACGCGAAGTAAGCTATTTCTTCAAAGACGAAGAGATCTGTTCATAAACAGCTAACACTTGCGCCAGCGTCCATGCTGGCGCGGTTATTGCGCGGTGGGCCCGCCCTGCGGGTACTGCTAGGAGACTGATTCGTCATGACGCTGGCAGCCAAACCTAATCTGGCAGGAATGAGCCTCGCTCAGCTGCGCGACTACTTCCATTCTCTCGGCGAAAAGCCCTTTCGCGCCGCGCAAGTCCTGAAATGGATCCATCAGCGCGGTGTCATCGATATCCAAGCGATGACAGATATTAGTAAACCCCTTCGTGATCGACTTTCCGCAGAAGCCGAAATTGTCCTTCCTACGATCGTCGAAGACTATGCGTCCGAGGACGGCTCGTATAAGTGGATTATCGAAGTGGCCAGCGGCAGTCGCGTCGAAATGGTTTATATTCCGGAGTCAGGCCGCGGCACGCTCTGCGTTTCTTCACAGGCAGGCTGCACGCTCGACTGTTCGTTCTGTGCCACCGGCAAGCAAGGCTTTAATAGTAATTTAACCGTCGCTGAGATAATCGGTCAGCTGTGGTGGGCAAACAAGCGCCTCGGTGGTTTTGATGGCCTTGCGGAACGACCAGTTAGCAACGTGGTTATGATGGGGATGGGCGAACCGCTGCTCAACTTCGAGCCAGTTATGGATGCGCTCTCGCTGATGATGGAAGACTGCGCTTACGGCCTATCCAAGCGTAAAGTAACGATCAGTACCTCGGGTGTTGTACCGGCAATCGACAGGCTTAAAGACTACACTGACGCCTCTATTGCTGTTTCGCTCCACGCGCCCAACGATGAGCTGCGCAGCCAGCTGGTGCCCATTAATAAAAAATACCCTATTGAGACGCTGCTAGCCTCTGTCAAAGGCTATATGGCGAGCTTGAACGACAAGCGCGTGCCGGTCATTGAATACACGCTCATTGCTGGCGTCAATGATCATCGACAGCATGCTCGCGAGCTCGCCGAGCTTCTTCGCGAGTTTCCCTGCAAGATCAATATTATTCCGTTCAACCCTTTTTCCTTGAGCGACTATCGTCGGCCTAGCAACACATCGATTACTAATTTTCGGCAGATTCTGCAGCAGGCAGGGTATACCGTCACCGTGCGTACCACGCGAGCCGATGATATTGGCGCGGCGTGCGGCCAGCTTGTTGGCAACGTAGCGGATCAGACTAAGCGCAATAGCCGCCATCTTGCGAAGCACGCCGAAAACATCATTGCCGCTTCATCGGATTCGGCGAGCGTAACGAAGCTGGCCTAATGGTGAAAAAAAAGAAGGTAACGCTATGCAGAATCCGCAGTCGAAAACCTTCACAACTGCGCTTGGGCAATGCGTGTGTGGCCCTCATGGACGCGCCGCATTGCGGGTGCTATTCGCAGCGGTGTTTTTAACCTCGTCCGTTTCGTGTGTGACGACAACCACAGGCGGATTCGAGCCCGAGGCCTCAGAAAAACAAGCCGTGATTGACTATTCGCGTCTCGCGCTTGCGTATTTCGAAAGCGGGGATTTGGCGTCAGCGCGGCGCAATGCAGAGAACGCATTGGCGATCGACAGCCGCGCAGCGGATAGCCTTGAGGTGTTAGCACTAGTCTCACAGCGCGAAGGGGATCTCAGCCTCGCCGAGGAATTTTTCGTCCGTGCGCTGCGAGAGGACTCGCAGGCTTCACGTATCCGAAACAATTATGCGGCATTCTTATTTGAGCGTACGCGCTATGTGGACGCACAGCGGCACCTGCGCCGAGTAGTCTCTGATGCCGGCTATGCGGGGCGAGCACAGGCTTATGAAAATCTCGGCTTGACGTTACTCGAATTACAGGACCCTGAGGGTGCGCAAGAGGCGTTTCTGCGCGCAGCTAAGCTTGACTCAGCGTTAGTGCAGTCGCCGCTTGAGCTAGGTATCCTTAGTATTCAGCATGAAGAATGGCTTGAAGCTCGTGCGTGGTTTGAGCGCTACCTAAATGCTAGAACCAGCGCGGGTGTCGCCGAGTCAGTGGCGCATAGCACTGGGGCGCTGCGCGCGGGGCGAGACCTCGCGACTGCCTCGGGTGATTACAAGGCAGCGGCAACATGGCAGCGCCTACTCGATGCGAGAAGCTCGGCTGCTAATCAATAATAAACAGCCTCATCTAGTGAGGCAGGCGAACTCCGCCGCTTCGCGAGTCTCAGACCCGAGTCTACTGTCAGGGTGCATTGGGGCTCGATGAAGTAAAGAGCGATAAAAACTATGAGTAACGATTTGAGTGAAGTTATCGAGAACGCAGAACCGGGCGCAGGTGAGGTAGACCTCAGCTCGCCCGGCGCTCGACTTCGAGCAGAACGCGAAAGGCAAGGATTCGACGAAGAAGAGCTGGCCGACAAGCTGCACATCACTCGGCACTATTTACGCGCGATAGAAGAAGATGCCTACGATAAGTTGCCAGGGGTCGTTTTCGCGCGAGGCTATATTAGGAATTACTGCTTACTACTCGAGATGCCGACAGAGCCACTGATGACCATGTTTGAAGGCTTGGTGGAAATCGCGAGAAAAGAGAAAGAGGCTGAGTCTGTACCGAGGAGAAAACTCACGCGAGCCGACCGTAATCAGCGCTGGCTGGGTCTCTCACTGCTTGTGTTCGTCAGTCTCTTCGGGATCCTTTGGTTCGTTAACGGATAACGAGCCAGTGAAATAAACTCGGTAGAGTATTTTCGGTACAATACGACAGTGCATTACGCAAGTACGTCACGTTAGCACGTGACATTAGACAGGCACTTTCACTAAACAGCTAGCTGAACAATCGAGTCCTGAATCATGAATTCTCAGAATCCTATTACACGTCGTAAGACACGCCAGATTATGGTTGGTAATGTCGCGGTAGGCGGCGGCGCTCCGATTAGCGTCCAGAGTATGACCAACACTGAGACCTGCGACGTTGACGCGACGCTCTCGCAAATTCAAAGACTCGTAACCGCGGGCGTGGATATCGTGCGTGTCTCGGTGCCGAGCATGGATGCGGCTGCCGCATTTAAAGAGATTCGCTCCAAAGTAACTGTGCCGCTTGTCGCCGACATCCATTTCGATCACTTGATCGCACTTGAGGTATTAGAGGCAGGAGTTGACTGCCTGCGCATAAACCCAGGCAATATCGGCAGCGAAAAACGCATTCGCGCGGTGGTCGACAGTGCGAAAGACAAAGGCATCCCGCTTCGCATCGGTGTAAATGCTGGCTCTTTGGGTAAGACTCTTTTGCGAAAATACAAGGAGCCCAATGCCGAGGCGATGGTTGAGTCTGCGTTGACGCAGATCGATATCCTCGACAAGTTGGATTTCCAAAATTTCAAAATCAGTTTAAAGGCGTCCGAGATTTTTATGACGCTCACTGCCTATCGTCAACTTGCGTCGCAGATTGACCAGCCTCTTCACCTAGGCATTACCGAAGCGGGTGGCCTTCGCTCGGGCACGGTTAAGTCGGCTATCGGACTTGGCGCATTGCTTATGGAAGGCATAGGAGACACGATCAGGATTTCACTCGCCGCCGATCCTGTCGAAGAAGTGAAAGTCGGTTTCGATATTCTTAAAAGCCTCGGTCTACGTCACAAGGGCGTCAACTTAGTTGCTTGCCCGAGTTGCTCGCGCCAGAACTTCGATGTTATCTCGGTGGTGAATGAGCTTGAGGCGCGCTTAGAAGACATCACGACACCGATCGATGTTGCTGTGATCGGTTGCATCGTTAACGGGCCGGGAGAGGCGAAGGTCGCCGAGATCGGCTTAACGGGCGCAAGTCCCAACAACCTCGCGTATGTCGAAGGGATTCCCTCTAAGAAAATCCAGAACGCCACACTCGTCGATGACTTAGAGGCGATGGTGCGAGCGCGCGTCGCGCTAAGAAAAGACGTTATCGCGTCGAGCTAGGCGCGTCCAAATCATTCTAAGACCTAGACAGCTAGGTCCTGCAAACGATTCAGGCTAAGACAAATCACCATGGCAAAACTCCAAGCAATTCGCGGCATGAACGATATCCTGCCCGCACAAACTTCAACCTGGCAGGCGCTCGAAGCTGCGTTTCATCGTGTCGTAAATCGGTTTGGTTATCAGGAGATTAGGTTTCCGGTCCTTGAGCAGACTCAGCTTTTCAAGCGCTCGATTGGTGAGGTCACCGATATTGTCGAAAAAGAGATGTATAGCTTCGACGATCGCAACGGCGACAACCTTAGCCTGCGACCAGAGGGCACTGCTGGCTGTGTCCGCGCGGCAGACCAACACGGGCTTCTCTATAATCAACAGCAGAGACTTTGGTATCAAGGCCCCATGTTTAGGCATGAGCGCCCGCAGAAGGGGCGCTACCGGCAATTCCAGCAGTTTGGCGTCGAAGCGTTCGGCATGTCCGGACCAGATATAGATGCAGAGCTTATTCAGCTGTCGGCAGACCTGTGGCGCGAGCTCGATATTGCCGAGGCACTCGTTCTGCAGATAAACAATATTGGCGCGTCGGCCGAGCGTAAGGCGTTTGGTGCTGCACTCACGGCGTATTTAGAGGCTCATAGCGAACGCCTCGATGACGACGCGCGCAATCGGCTCTACAGTAATCCGCTGCGCATTCTCGACAGCAAAAATCCCGACATGCAAGCGCTCTTGGCGGAAGCGCCGGTGCTCGCTGACTATGTGAGCGAAGAGAGCGTCTCGCATTTCGAGGAGCTCAAGGCGCTTCTGAGCAATGCTGGCGTAGCTTTTGAGGTAAACCCGCGCTTGGTTCGCGGCCTCGATTACTACAATAACTGTGTCTTCGAATGGGTCACAGACTCACTTGGTGCGCAGGGGACGGTGTGCGGCGGAGGACGCTATGACGGTCTCGTCGAGCAGCTCGGCGGGAAACCGACGGTCGCTGCGGGATTTGCCATGGGCGCCGAAAGGTTAGTGTTAATGCTCGAAACACTCGATAAAGTCCCGCAGCAGGTGCCCACAAGCCTCTACATTGTCGTGCCAAATGGCCTCGCCAAGGAGGCTCAGTCGCTCGCCGCAACGCTTCGTGGCGAGATGCCTGAGCAGAGGATTATCAGTCACTGCGGCGGCGGAAAGCCCGCAAGTCAGCTCAAACGCGCGTTTAGCCTCGGTGCGCGCTACGCCATACTGCTCGATTCTGAAGGGCTCGACCAAGGCGTGGTGAGGCTGCGTGAACTAAAAGACGGGGGAGAGGAAGCGACGTTGACGCTTGATGAAGCGCCCGTCCAGATTGCCCAGAGACTTTTACGAGCCTAGCCTCAAAAAGTGCAGTGTTCCTAAAGGGAATTCAAGTTAGAATAATGGGTTAAGCAACTCGAGCAGATTGTGCGGAAAGACTCCGCGATAGAGCCTATCGAGAACACATTAGTGACAGGTATCGATAACAGTTAACGAGAGTGCGCTGCACAACAACGAAATAAACGAAAAGGAGACCGTCGTGGCGATTAACGCGGCTGAGGAAGAAACCCTTGAGGCCCTCAAAAAGTGGTGGGAAGAGAACGGAAAGCAACTCGTAGCGGCGGTCGTTATCGTTGCGGCGGGATTCGGCGGTTGGAATTTTTGGGAAGGTCAGCAGCTAGCCAAACAAGGCGCTGCCTCGGATCTTTACGAAGAAATACTCGAGCTTACCCTCGTTGACCCGGGTCAACAGGTCTCAGCACAGGATGCAAATCGCATCATCTCCTTGAGCGAACAGCTCCGGGAAGATTACGCGCAGTCAACCTACGCATCGTTCGGTGCGCTTTTCGCTGCGTCTCAGCACGTCGCGAGCAACGATCTCGAAGCGGCAGAGGCCTCTCTTCAGTGGATAGTCGATAATCATGGCAAAGGCTTTTTGGCCGAAGCCGATACGGGCCTGCTACTCACTGCCAATCTAAGGTTAGGTAGGGTAATCCTGGCCAGAGGCGATGCTGAGCGCGCATTAGCACTCGTCAATAGCGTTGCGCCGCAATCATTCGAAGCCGGGTACTCTGAACTCAGAGGCGATATCTATCTCGCGCTTGGCCGTCGGGCGGATGCGCGCGATGCGTATCTTGCGGCACAAGAAGCCGGTTCGCTAAGCGATTCGCTGCGGATGAAACTCGACGACCTCGCGCGGGTCGAAAGTTAATTAGAAGCTGTGCAGCCAAGTAGACAACTATGATGTTAATTACACCTAATCTGACCTCCGGCCAACGAAACTCGCACCACCGATTGGCCGCCCGCTGGTTAGTGTTGTTGCTACTCTCGGTGTCCCTCACGAACTGTGCTGGCTTTGATGTCGGCAGACTGAATCCAACGACTTGGTTTGGCGATGATGAGGTCAACCCGCCCACAGAGCTTACCAAAATCGATGTCGAAGTGACGCTCAAGAGAGAATGGGATGCCAAGATTGGCAACGGTCAGGGCAAAATATTTAATCTCATCACGCCTGTCATTGACGGCGCGCGACTGTTTGCAGCAAGTGCCGACGGCACGGTCGCAGCGTTTTCGGCAAACGACGGAACGTTGCTCTGGCGCGAGCGCTTAGACGATCCAATCACAGGCGGCGTAGGTGCGGGGCATGGCCTTGTCTTAGTAGGCACCGAAGCGGCGGAAGTCGTTGCGCTAGACCAAGATTCAGGCGCTATCCTCTGGGCGATGGCCGTATCGAGCGAGGTGCTGTCTGCACCCAAGACTAATGGAGACGTCGTCGTTGTACAGACCGTCGACGAAAAACTCGTTGCACTCGAAGCGACGAACGGCGAGCAGCGCTGGACGTATGAGACAACTCTGCCAGCGCTCACCCTTCGCGGTACGAGCAGTCCTGTATTCGCCACCGGTGGCAAGGTGCTTGCTGGATTTAGTAATGGAACCCTCGTTGCAGTTGAGGCGAGCGACGGTGTATGGAGTTGGGAAGAGCGCGTCGCTGTGCCCGAGGGGCAATACGATATCGACCGCGTGATTGATATTGATGGTCAGCTGCTTGTCGATGGCTCGAGAGTTCTCGCGTCGAGCTATCAAGGTAATCTCATGGCGCTCGACGTGAATACTGGGCGCATCGTTTGGGGACGTGAAGCGTCGAGCTTTCACGGAATCGAGCGTGGTTTCGGCAATCTTTATTACGTCGACGACGAAGGGGTGATCACTGCTGTTCGAGACAACAGCGAGGATGTAGTCTGGGAGAATACCGATCTTAAATTTCGAAGTGTCTCGGCGCCGCGCGCGGTGGGCAACTACATTGCAGTGACCGACTTCGAAGGCTATGTGCACTTACTTTCGCAAATCGACGGACGCATTGTCGGTCGAACACGTGCCGATAGTGACGGAGTTCGTGCCGCCATGGTGAGCGGCGCCGGCTTGCTTTACGTTTACGGCAATAGCGGTAAGCTCACCGCCTACAGGCCTGATTAGCCGCTAGCCTCGCGGTTTTTTCAGCGCCGCATAAACTTTTCTCAAACAAACCGTTTCACTTGATCGATCACTGCTCCACTAGGACACTCATGAAACCTGTTATCGCACTCGTTGGCCGCCCGAACGTTGGCAAATCGACGCTGTTCAATCGGCTTACGAAGTCGCGCGAGGCGATTGTTGCCAATTTTCCGGGGCTCACGCGCGATCGTAAATACGGCGAAGGTGAAATTGAGGGACAGTCGTTCATCGCGATCGATACCGGCGGTATCAGTGGTGATGAAGAGGGAATCGATTTAGAGATGGCTGCGCAGTCGCTGCAGGCTATCGCTGAGGCGAACATCGTTTTGTTTCTGGTCGATGCGAAAGATGGCCTCATGCCAGACGATCACGGCATTCTGGATTACCTGCGTAAGCGCGAGAAGCACACGTATCTCGTCGCCAATAAAATAGATGGGTTAGATCCAGACATCGCGCTCGCTGATTTTTATAGCCTTGGTTTTACCGACGTGCATCCCATCACCGCGACACAGGGTCGCGGGGTGAAATCGCTACTCCTTAGCGTGCTCGAAGAATTTGCAGAGATCGCTAAAGAAGCCGAATCAGAAAGCGATTTCGACATAGACGATGTTGCAGTTACCGGAATTAAAATCGCTGTTGCCGGACGCCCCAACGTAGGCAAATCGACGCTCGTGAATCGAATGCTCGGCGAGGACCGCGTAGTCGTGTACGACCAGCCTGGCACCACGCGGGACAGTATCTACATTCCCTTTGAGCGCCGTGGACAGCGTTACACGCTGATCGATACGGCAGGTATTCGCAAGCGTGGACGCACACGCGAGACGGTTGAAAAGTTCTCGGTAGTAAAATCGCTGCAGTCTATACAGGATGCTAACGTGGTCGTGCTCGTGGTGGATGCGCGCACAGGCATTGTCGAGCAAGATCTGCACCTATTGGGCTATGTCATTGACACAGGCCGAGCCTTGGTTATCGCATTAAACAAATGGGATGGCATGGAACAAGAGGCAAAGGAGAAGATAAAATCGGATATTCAGCGACGTTTTACCTTCGTTAACTTTGCCAAAATCCATTTTATCTCTGCGTTATTTGGCACCGGCGTCGGCGATTTGTACGAATCTATCCACCGTGCCTACGACTCTGCGCGCAAACAGCTTACGACCAACGTGCTCACTCAGATACTGCAAGACGCGGTAGTTGATCATGCGCCACCCATTATCAACGGTCGCCGCATTAAACTGAGATATGCGCACGCCGGCGGTCAGAATCCGCCTATTATTGTTATTCATGGCAAGCAGACCGATAAGGTTCCGGGTAACTATACTCGCTACCTTGAAAAGACCTTTCGCAAGGTGCTAAAGCTCGAAGGGACGCCGGTCAGAATCGAACTACGCAGCGGCGACAATCCGTTTGTGAAATCCGAAGAAAATCTCACTGCCCAGCAAGTTGCGCGTAAGCGGCGCATCGCTAAGAATAGAGACCTTAACAAGAAGCCTTCCTCTTCGAAGAGGCATCTGACCTGAGGCGCCTTGAGACGCCTCGAGAGGAGACTGTCGAGTGCCCATCACCCTGCAAGATATCACTGACGCGGCAGCGCGCCTTAAAGGCGTTGCCGTGCGAACGCCCCTCCTTACGAGTCCCGAGCTAGACCGGCGACTCGGTGCGCGAGTTTTTCTGAAGGCTGAGAACCTACAGCACGTCGGCGCGTTTAAATTTCGTGGTGCCTATAATCGCCTGGTTCAACTGACCGCAGAGGAGCGCGAGCGCGGTGTCGTTGCGTTCTCGTCGGGTAATCATGCGCAGGGAATAGCCTACGCTGCGCGTCTATTAGGAATGAAGGCGACCATTGTTATGCCAACCGATGCGCCGATGATCAAACGTGAGGGCACAGAGGCCCTCGGCGCTGCAGTGCGTGCCTACGACCGCAAAACCGAGTCTCGCGAGGAAATCGCCGCCGAGATTGCCGACTATTCGGGTGCAGTGCTTGTCCCTGCCTTCGATGATGTTGCGGTGATGGCGGGGCAGGGGACTTGCGGTTTAGAGATGGTTCAACAACTGCGCGAGCTCGGCTGGGAACCCGACTTAGTGTTAAGCCCAGTGGGTGGTGGCGGCCTTATGTCTGGTGTTGCAACCGCAGTGCGCGGCCTCGCACCGGAATGCCGAGTCATTGGCGTTGAGCCTGAAGCGTATGACGACCACGTAAAATCAGCGGCGGCAGGCGAGCGTGTTCGCATCGATCCGCACTCATCAACACGCTGTGACAGCCTTATGGCTACCCAGCCGGGCGTGCTGACTTGGGCCGTCAACAGCAGGCTGGTCGATCGCTTTATCAGCGTATCCGAAGACGAGGTAGCTCACGCTATAAGCTTCGCGTTTCGTTATCTCAAGCTGGTTGTCGAACCGGGTGGCGCGGTGGGGCTCGCAGCGTTGTTAGGCGGGCATATACGCCCAATGCCGGGGGCAACGTCGTGTGCAGTGCTGTCGGGGGGCAATATTGACGCAGCCACCTTTAATGACTGCCTTGCTCAGTACCCTGCGCCGTAATAGCCTACTGTTTTCGTGTTTAACTATCGGCGCCGCGAAACGGCGCATTGGAGTCACGCCTATGCCTATTAATAACGCCTGCGATCCTGTGCTACAAGCCATTCGCTCAGTGACAAAGGGAGCGATGTTAGCCGCGCTTGGTACAGGTTTCGCGATTAATGCGCTTTCTACATCGGTAGCTATTGCTCAGGAGACCTGCAGCGATCGATTGGACTGTCAGTCTAGCTGGGTAGGGATTACCGCGAACGAGCGAGCCGAGGTGTTCGCTTTCGCTGAGGATTATAAGGACTTCATTGCCAAAGCGCGCACTGAACTTAGCTTCGTGACCGAGGCGGTGGCCTTTGCCGAAGAAAATGGCTTCTCCGAACTGACGCCCACCACGCGTCTGCTTCCCGGCGGGAAACACTATGAGGTCAATCGCGATCGGACAATCACGCTGTTGGTGATCGGCGAGAATGGGCTGCAGGAAGGTTTCCATGTTGTCGGTGCACATATCGATTCTCCGCGCCTCGAACTCAAAGGCCGGCCACTCTACGAGAATAGCGAATTCGCGCTTTTCCAAACTAACTACCACGGGGGGATTAAGTTTCACCAGTGGACTAATCTGCCGCTTGCGTTGATGGGGCGGGTTGATAAAAAAGATGGCACGTCGGTAACAATCGAAATCGGTTTGGATCCTAGCGATCCGATTTTTATGATCCCCGAACTCTCACCACACGTTGATCGCTCGAGGAGTTCCAAGACCCTGAGTGAATTCTTGGGGCCAGAGGATATGGATCCGGTAATAGCGCATATACCCGATACACAAAAAGGCGGGGGTGTGGGTGATCAAGTGCTCGCGTTCCTCGCCGCCGAATACGGCATTAGCAAAGCGGATCTGGTGTCTGCTGAGCTTTCGCTCGTCCCCTCTGGAGCGCCGCGTGACATGGGCTTTGATCGCGGCCTCGTCGCAGCTTACGGACAAGATGATCGCCTCGCTGGTTACGCCACACTGAGGGCAATCGCTGCGGTAGATCGCCCGCAAACAACAACGGTCGCCTACCTAGTAGACAACGAAGAGGTTGGGAACAGAAACAACACAGGTGCGGGTTCTGACTATTTCGCGGATTTGCTGTCGCGTCTGCTCTACATCGAACTCGGCAGTGATTACCGCGAGCCTTTATTCAGGCAAGCGTTGCGCGCGACCAAATTTATTTCAATCGATGTGAATCCGGGCGTTAACCCCATGAATCCGGGCGCGTGGGAGTTGGGCAACGCACCAAAGCTTGGCTATGGCGTCAATCTCAAACTCTACGGGCAGGGCAACACGGCTAACAGTGAATTTATGGCGTGGACGCGGGCGCTGCTCGATGACAACCAGATTCCCTGGCAAACAGCGACTTACAAAGTGGGGAGCGCTGGCGGCGGGACCATCGGCGGCGAATTTTCTAGTCAGAATATCGAGGTGATCGATTTTGGCGTGCCGCTGTTATCCATTCACACCCCGTATGCTGTAAGTTCGAAGATCGACGTCCACAGCCTCTATAAGGCGGCGCGAGCCTTCTATGCCTACCGAGACTAGCAGCACTATCGTCATCCGCGAAGCCACTGCTGACGACTTCGACTCGATCTGGCTGTTCTTCGAGGCCATCGCACGAGCGGGGGATACCTACGCCTATGCGCGTGATATCGACAAAGCGTCGGCGTTTGCACTTTGGCTAGAGCAGCCGCGCACAACTTTCGTTGCAGAAATTGAGCGTCGAATTGTTGGCAGTTACTACATTAAGACAAACAATCAAGGCCCCGGTAGTCACGTTTGCAACTGCGGGTATATGGTTGCCGATGAGGCGCGAGGGAAAGGTGTGGCGAGAGAAATGTGCCTGCATTCTCAAACGTATGCGAGACAGCTTGGCTACCGGGCGATGCAGTTCAATTTTGTCGCTAGCAGCAACATCGCCGCCGTGGCTCTTTGGACCAAGCTCGGTTTTGCGACCGTTGGCGTCCTACCACTTGCCTTTAAGCATCCGGTGGTAGGATTTGTAGACGCATTCGTGATGCACAAGCCCCTGGTCTAAAGCTCTCGCCTACGTGATCGCCGGTTCATTCACCGAGGCATCATCGGTGAGTGGATCCATTTCTGCCTGAAATTCTTCGATCTGACTTGCGGCCGCGCTGGTGCTCTCAAAACGCGCAACGTGAAACAGCGCCTCGCCCTCGTTAACCAAGGGCAGATTTGTCTTGCCGATTATTATCCCGCTAAACGGCGCTATCGCCTTGTGCTCCAAATCGCCGAACGGATCGGAGATTATGCCCAGAATCTCATTCTTCGAGACGCGCGCACCCAGTGGTTTGATCATACGTAGGATGCCGCTGTGAGGCGCACGAATCCAGGACGAGTCGGTTGCGACAACGGGGACCGGGTCATTCTTGCGCGCTTTTTTCTTCGGCAGCATGCCAATCTCGCGCATTACCGAGTCCACGCCCCGCACACCTGCGCGGATCGCAATCTCATTGAAGCGAAGCGCCTCGCCGGCTTCGTAAACAATAACGCTCACGCCGAGTTTCTCTGCCTCTTGGCGCAGTGAGCCTTCGACTATTTGCGTGTTTAGGATCACTGGCGGTATGAAAGCACTCGCCATACGCTTGGTCTCATCGTCGTCGAGCACGGCGCGGATATGGGGAAAATTCTCTCGGTGCACCGCGCCCGTGTGGAGGTCGATACCATGTGTGCAGCGTGACACGATCTCATTGAGGAACAGGTTAGCGATGCGACCCGCCAGCGAGCCCGATTCAGAGCCTGGGAAGGAGCGATTGAGATCGCGTCTATCGGGGAGATAGCGGCTCTGGTTAATGAAGCCGAAAATATTCACAACCGGGATGGCAATGAGCGTGCCGCGCAGTCTGCCGATACTGCGTTGATGCATGACGCGCCGAATGATTTCTACGCCGTTGATCTCATCGCCGTGGATAGCGGCGGAGATAAAAAGTGTGGGCCCCGGTTTTTTACCATGGATGACCTGAACGGGCATTTCTAGCGCCGTATGTGTATAGAGGCTCGGCACCGGGAGGTCGATTGAGGCGCGCTCTCCCGGCTTAATAGTTGTGCCTAAAATGCTGATTGCTGTTTGCTTAGTCTGTGCGTCGCGTGCCACTCTCGTCTTCTCAGAAAGCTTCAATATTGAAGCATAGTATATTGATTATTAACCTTTTCCTCGAGTTTTCGTTTTGCCGCGTTTGGCGTTCTTCTCCATAAACTGAATGATGAGGCCGGCGATGTCTTTGCCCGTCGCATTCTCAATGCCTTCCAGACCAGGCGAGGAGTTAACCTCCATTACTAGCGGGCCATGCGCCGAGCGAAGAATGTCGACACCGCATACATTAAGCCCCATCGTCATTGCTGCGCGGACTGCCGTGGTGCGCTCTTCTGGCGTAATACGTATCAACGACGCGCTGCCACCGCGATGAATATTTGAGCGGAATTCACCTTCCTTCGCCTGCCGTTTCATGGAAGCGACGACCTTGCCGTCGACAACGAGGCAGCGAATGTCCGCGCCGCCCGCTTCCTTGATATATTCTTGAACTAGCACCGAAACTTTTAGGCCCAGAAACGACTCGATTACGCTCTCTGCAGCCTTGCGGGTTTCGGCCAGTACCACGCCTATTCCCTGTGTTCCTTCCAACAGTTTGATCACGAGCGGTGCGCCGCCTACCATCTTAATCAAATCCTGGATGTCATCCGGCTTGTTTGCAAAACCGGTGATCGGGAGACCGATCCCTTTCCGCGAGAGAAGTTGCAGCGACCTTAACTTGTCGCGTGAACGCGAAATTGCGACTGATTCGTTGAGGGGATAAACACCCATCATTTCGAACTGACGCAGCACCGCGGTGCCGTAGAATGTCACTGATGCGCCGATGCGCGGAATGATCGCGTCGAAGTCCTCGAGGATTTCACCTCGATAATGAATTGTCGGCCTATGAGAGGTGATGTTCATGTAACAGCGCAGCGCGTCGAGCACGCGTACCTCATGACCGCGTTCGGTTGCGGCCTCGATCAGGCGTCGAGTGGAATAGAGGTTGCGATTGCGTGAGAGCACGGCGATTTTCATAGCTGATTTTCCTTGCTGGCAGCGGGTTTCTTTGCAGCGAGTTCTTCGCCCTGAGTAAAGGATCGAGCTGGGTCGACAATCAAGCTACCTCCGACCAACGAGGTTCGTCCAAGCAGCATTCTAAATGCCATGTTTTCTCGATTAGTGAGGCTGAACTCAGCCTCCCAACATTTGCCCATAAACTCTACAGTGGTAGAGATGAACAGTCTTTCCTCTTCGTGTCCGCCCGAGTCTCGCACTATCCGGCGATCGACAACAGGAGCGCGACAGGTGATTGAATTGCTCAGATCATCTTGCAGTGGATGTACTTGGAAGACGGCGAATTCTTCTCCGTCGATAAGCTCGGTTTCTATGCTGTATGCGTGGATAGCTGAAGAGCGAGCGCCAGTATCAATCTTGGCCTTGATCGCTTCGATGCCAAGTCCTGGAAGCGATAGCCATTCCCGCCATCCAACAATTACTTTTTCATTATTATCAGTCATTTATTTGTATTATTTTATCTAAATTATAATTATCTAGCGGCTCCGCTTTCTTCGAAAAACCTCGATCCATCATGTACCTTGTAGCGTAGGACAAGTGCCTAACATCTTGATTTCGAGGCGCTTTGCTCAAGGCGCGCGACTATAGCACAAGTCGTTGGCTGTGACGTTCACAAGTTACATGATTTTTCGCTGAACTGCGCGGCTCGCCTGTTTCAATTAATCATAGTCCTGAGGCTGAATTCTTGGTAGTTTTGATAGGGTTGTGACCCTGTGAAATAGCTTGCACCTCGCAGGGCCAAGTTTCGTTAAAAAGAGAGGGAGTTATGCGATTGTTAAGTAGTAATTCGAAAACCCGCAGCATTCTGCGCGGTATGACGCTCGGCGCCATTGCGCTTGGTGTCTCCGCCACAGCTGCCGCCCAAAATCCCGAAGAGTGGTTCACACTTGGCGGTGATTTCGCGCATACGCGCTATTCGCCGGCCGATGAGATTACGGCAGAAAACTTTGCCGACCTTGAGGTCGCTTGGGAATGGGATGGCGCGAGCTTCAAAGCGATAAGCGGCCGCTCCACGCCCTCGCTGATCGACGGCAAGCTTTTCACCGTCGCGGGCAATAAGCGCTATGTGATTGCAATCGACCCTAAAACAGGGGAGACGATCTGGTCATACCGCGAGCCCGACACACCTCGAGGTGAATACTCAATGCGTGCTGACTACGGTAAAGGCGTCGGCTACGCGCGCATCGACGGACGCGGCGTTGTCTATATCGCCTCGCCCGGCTTCTTCCTGACAGCGCTCGATGCTGATACGGGCGTGCCGATCGAAGGTTTTGGTCAACCGGTGCCAATCGACGGCTTCCCTAAGACCGGGGTTGTCGACATGCTTGCCGACCTCGGGCATCCCTACGATCCTTATGAAGGACTACCGCTTGAAACTGGCTACATCACGTCATCATCGCCGCCAATCGTGGTCAACGATACCGTTGTTGTCGGTAACTCGGCAGAGCAGGGCTACCATCAGTCGCGCGTAGAGAATGTCCCTGGCGATATTCTTGGCTACGATGCGCGCACCGGTGCATTTAAGTGGAAGTTTAATGTCATCCCTAAGCCGGGCGAATACGGTCATGAGACGTGGGAGAACGATGCGTGGGAATGGACCGGCGATGTCTCGTCTTGGGCGCCACTGTCGGCAGACCCCGAGAACAATCTCGTTTACATTCCAACTAACAGCGCGACGATCGATTACTACGGTGGATTCCGCCCGGGAGATAATCTCTACGGCGCGTCGCTTATCGCACTCGATACTCGCACTGGCGAGCGCAAATGGCATTTTCAGATGGTGAAACACGAGATCTGGAATTTTGACAATCCCACCGCGCCCGTTCTGCTCGACCTCGACATGCCTGGCCGCGGCAAAGTCCCGGCGGTTGCTCAGGTCACCAAGCAAGCGTGGGTGTATGCCTTTAACCGCATTACCGGCGAACCACTGTGGCCGATCATTGACAAGCCCGTGCCTCCGTCAATCGTGCCTGGCGAAGTCCTATCTCCTACTCAGCCGCATGTGACGAAGCCTGCGCCGTATGATATGCAGGGCATAACCATCGATGATCTTGCGGACTTTACGCCAGAGATTCGTCAGCAAGCGATCGATGCGCTGGCAGACTACCAAATGGGGCCTCTGTTCAATCCGCCGATTCATGCGGGTAACGATACCGGCAAATTTGCTGCGATGAACTGCCCCGGCGGCGCCGGCGGTGCAAACATCACAGCGCCTGCCGTTGCCGACCCAGAGACAGGCAAGCTGTACGTGTCTTCGCACAAAGCCTGTTTCGCGCTCCGCCTCATTCCGGGCGAGGAGGCTGATCTGCTCTATCCGAACACAACGGGCGTAACTCTGTCCGATTGGGCAAACGCTGGACCGGGTGCTACGTCGCGTCCTCCTCGGCATCCCGCGGGCATTCCACTGTGGAAGCCGCCCTATAGCCGCATCACTGCGATTGATATGAACACGGGCGAGCATTCTTGGATGATTCCGACGGGTGAGACGCCTAACCGTATCAAAAACAATCCGGCGCTTGCGGGAATCGATATTGGTAATACAGGCACTGGCGCACTCGTGCCAATGGTCGTCACCAAAAATATGTTGGTCTACTCTGATGCGGCAAGCGACGGAACGCCGATGCTCTACGCGATCAACAAAGAGACTGGTGAGATCATGGAGCAGATCGAAGCGCCGGGTCGCAGCAGCTACGGGATGAGCTCATGGGTGCACGATGGTCACCAATACATAATCCTGCAGACAGGCTCTACTCTTACTGCGATGGCGTTACCTGGTGCAAAGGCGCAGAGCAGCGGCGGTCACTAAAACATGCGTGAGTAACTCACTCACCCGCCTTTTCATAAGGCGCTAAAAAAACCGAATGACAGCAATGTCATTCGGTTTTTTTATGCCTGGTTTTGCGCCTGATGAGCAAGGTAGGTTCAGTAGGATTTATCCGCGAGGACCTAGACGAGTTTGTCGACTCCGGTTGCGAGCAGTACCAATGCTCCTGCCCATGTGGCGCACGAGAGCGTATCGATAAAAATAAAGCGTCTGGGTGCAAATCCGCTTGTTCCGAGCAACGCGGGGACGATGCTGCGAATCGCAGGCACGAACCGACCGATGGGCACCGCGACTGCACCCCACCGCGCGATCATAGTCTCTGTTTTCAGAATCCGATCTGCATGGCGGATAAAGAGGCGCGTGTGATGGAGTCGTGGCCCTAAAAAGCGGCCGAGGAAAAAGCCCACATGGTCACCCAGCATCGCACCGGCAGTGGCGGTTATCGCAAGTTGGGTGCCCGAAATAATTTCCTGTGAGAGTAGGTATGAGGCGATGCCTAGCAGGAAAACACCGGAAACGAATAGACCTATCCCGACAAGCGACTCGAAACACGCGAGCGCAAAAACGAGCAGCAGCGCACTGTGCGCGCTGGATAGAGTTGATTCGCCGCCGATCGATGTGAGAACTGAGAGGTCTATGGGATTTCTCCTACGCATTTATAGAATGTGCGCGAATTTGGACTTTGATTACTATAACGCAGACTCAGAGGTTTTGGCCTGCTTGACCCTCTTGCTCCTTAAGCGGGCAATTTCGTGGCGTAAATCGAAAGTTTGTGTAAAAACGGTGCAACCCCGGTGCTCTGACAAGTCTGTTTGTACGTATTTGCATTGGCATAATGCTTGCAAATCTTTACCGTTGAAAAAATCTGCTGCGTCTTATCGACTGTGTCTTGTGGGCCTCCGGCGCATGAAGAGTTAAATGATTTAAATCAATACTCTAGCGATAGGCTGGCAGTGACAAAATATGACTTTCATCAACTTCCGTTTCAGGGCTCGCCGCGTTAGAGTATGCGGCTATCTAGCCACTGGTTTTGGCGATCAGAAACAGCAGTAGGAACACGCTATGAAGAAGTTTGTGTCGAGACGAGAGATCCTAGGACTCATTGCTAAAGCAGGTGCAAGTGGCGCCGTTCTGCAGGCGAGTAACGCTCTCGGTATTGTTCCCGACTCTTATGTCGACATCCCCCAAATCCCACCAGCAGACCCCTCTAATCGCCCTAGCGTAGTCGTTTTGGGTGCAGGGGTGGGCGGCTTGACTGCGGCGCTCGAGCTTAAAAAGGCAGGTTATAGCGTGGTGGTGTTAGAGGCCGCTGGACGCGCCGGTGGTCGTAATTTGACCGTCCGCCACGGCGATTTGATCGACGAGGTGGGTAATCCTCAGATTTGCGACTTCGATGATGAGCCGCATATGTATTTCAACGCCGGTCCTGCGCGGATACCGAGTTCACATCGTAACGTGCTCCATTACTGCAAAGAATTAGGTGTGGAGCTCGAATTTTTCATCAATGAGAACAAAGAGACGTATATCCAAGACGACGCCATGCTCGATGGCAAACCTATCAAGAACCGTGAATTCACGACCAACGCGCGTGGCTTTATGGCAGAAATTATGGCGAAAAATTTCACCAATGCCGAACTAGACCAGCCCTTCGATCAATGGGAGGTCGAGGCATTGATGCGGGCGCTGCGTCGAATGGGCGACCTCGATGAAGATATGCTCTACAAAGGCAGTACCCGCGGCGGGTATTCGCATGGAGGTTTCCTCGAACATGGACATGCTCACGAGGCCGTCGCCCTGAGAGACCTCCTTAAGACTGATCTCTTCAGCATGGCGCTAAGCCAGAATGAGGGTGAAACAGGGCCGATGTTGTTCCAGCCCGTCGGCGGCATGGATCAGATTATCAAGGGCTATCTGCGCAAGCTCCCTGACGAAGTGTTTTACAACGTTATGGTGACCTCAGTGATGCTACAAAACGATGGCATAGAGGTGGTCTACGAGCATAAAGGCATTAAATATAAGATCGAGGCCGACTACTGTTTCAACAGTATCCCGACGCACCTAATGACCGGCATCGACAATAATTTTTCGGCGGATTACAAAGAAGCAATGGCCTATCCTCGCAGGGGTGAAGCCTACAAATCAGCCTTCCAAGCGAAAGAGCGTTTTTGGGAGAAAGACGACATCTTCGGCGGAATCTCTTGGACCAATCAGCCGATCGAGCAGATCTGGTATCCGCCGCATGGTATGTACAAAGAAAAAGGAATCATTCTCTCTGCCTATAACTACGGTGGTGGGATGCACTTTACGCAGCTCACTCAGGAAGAGCGCATTGAGACGGCGATACGCCAAGGTGAGAAGGTCCATCCCAACTACCGCAATCTGGTCGAGAAAGGTATCACCATCGCTTGGCATCGCATGAACCACATGCTCGGCTGTTCGGCGCGTTGGCAGAAGAGCCGCAGCGGGTTTACGCAAGAAGAAGAACGCTTGTTCCAAACTTTGCGTCAACCTGCGGGGAATAGGCACTACACAATCGGCGATCAGATGACCAAGCATACTGCGTGGCAAGAGAGCGCGATTCTTTCGGCCCACTGGGCGATTAACGACATGTTAACGCGCAAATCGGGCGGCGGAATGCCAGGGCAGCGCATTTAATGAGTAAGTAGCCTCTACTTTGAGGCAGGCACAGCATCTTGGTTAAGTTGATATTCAAAGTTCTTTCTTAAGGTTTTTACATGCAAAACACAAGACTACTGGCCGTTATTGCTTTGACGGCCTCGATCGCGGGACTCTCGAGCGTTAACGCGGTCGCACAGCAGTATGCGGCGGTCGATACGACCAATCAGCCACTGAGCAATGAAGTCTGCGCAACGTGCCACGGCGGCGCGGGTCAGGGTAACCCAGTTGTCGGAGGCCCAAGCCTTGCCGGACTCGAGCCATGGTATCTGCGTAAGCAGCTCGAAAATTTTCGCGCGGGCATTCGCGGCTCGCAGAAAGATTACATTCCCGGTAATGAAATGCAGGCGTCGGTTGCCCGGCTCAGCGATGCGGAAATCGACGACCTTGTAGACACCATTGCGGGGTGGGGGGTGATCGAGAACGACCACACCATCGAGGGCAATCTTAGCAATGGCCAAGCGCTATATGCCAACTGTGCGGCATGCCACGGCGCTGATGGCGAAGGCAATGAGGCGCTGGGTGCGCCGGGCCTAGTCGGAAGAAACGATTGGTATATGTTTAGGCAAATAAAATTATTCAAGTCGGGCTATCGCGGCGTGCATCCTGATGACACGGCAGGGAGGCTCATGAGGCCGTCTACTGCGGCCCTCAAGAGCGACCAAGACGTTAACGACGTGCTCGCCTACATTAACTCGTTGGATCGCTAGTCGCGCAAAGTAATTAGTCAGTGATAAAAGGGCCAAAAGGGCCAGGCTTTCTAGTCAGCTGGAGAAGGATCGATGTCCGAACAAGAAGTAAAATCCCAAGATCAGGTAAACGAGTCGCCCGTAGAAGAGACTCAGGCGGAGACAGCTGGCATTAGCGCGCTCAATAAGGCGGTGATTGCGGCTCTGATTCTGCTTGGTGTTGTCCTTCTCATCCAGTTTACTGGGGGCGATGAAGCAGACCTCCCAGTTGCTACGACAAGCTCTCCCGCTGTCGCAGGCGAGAGCGTCGCAGCAGAATCGACTTCGGAGAACGTCGCGATTCTCGATAGAGACGCCGGTGACGACGTGGTCACCGTCGGAGGCATCGAAAGGCGAGGCGAAGGGCGACACTTCTTTACCACGATTAAAGTGCCCGCCGGCGCAGAATCGCTCTACCTTAGCGGCTCCGGCGCCTCCCCGCTGGAAGATGGCAGCTGGGGCGACATGGAACAGCAGGTCGTCGACACGTTCGAAAGCTTCAAGCAGACACTCGAAGAGCAAGGATGGTCAATGGGCGACATCATTCAGGTTCGCGCTTTTGCAGTGTCTGATGAATTTGGATATCTCGACTTTGAGGGTTTCAATCGCGGCTACCGCAAGTTCTTCGGCACCGAAGAAAATCCGTTAAAACCTGTTCGCACCTTCGTCGAGATTCAAGGGCTAGTCGTCCCAGGCTGGCTTGTCGAGATCGAGATTCGCGCCGCGCGCATGCCAAAATAGCCGCAGCTCTAATCAGCAAGTGCCGCTCTCGCGGCGGTTGCTAACTGCTTGAAGGTTAGCTCGCCGCTGCGGCCACCGCCTCAAGAATTCGCGCTCGATTGGGTCTCGCAAGTTGGCGACCTTCTATGAAAACGGCCGGTGTACCTCTCACACCTGCAGCATTTCCCCCACGCTGATCTGCACGAATCTTCTCTACTATGGATTCATCAAGCATGTCTGCATGCAGCTGCTCTAGGTCTATATTCAGCTCTAGCGCATAGCTATCGAATTCGGCCTCTACCGATCGCATTCCGGACCAGAGGGATTGGGTCTGGAACAGGGCGTCATGCATTTCCCAGAATCGACCTTGGCGTCCCGCCGCCTCGGCGTAGAGAGAGGCGGTCCATGTATTGGGGTGTGCTGCGGTGATGGGGAAATGCCTAAAAATTAGGTGCGCATCTTCGTTGATCTCGGGCCATAGTCGCATCATTGTTTCATGTTCGGTCGCGCAAGCAGGGCACTGGAAGTCGGCATAGACCACAATCGTCACCGGCGCATCGCGGTTGCCTCGTAGATGATCGTTCTCAGCAATTTGAATAGGAGAGTAGGTGGGCGCCTGATTGAGCAGGGTGTATACCGTGATTAGCGCAATAACAGGGAGAACAAAAAAAAGGCCAAATCGACTGAGAAGCTTGCGCGTTCCCTGACTTTTTTCGGCTGCTCGCTGTTTTTCCTCACGGCGTCTGCGTTGTTCATCTCTTTTATTCATAGTGCCACCTTTCGCTGTGATATAAGTCTGCTAGGTTGTTAAGACGCTGACTTTTAGACTGACTAAAGCGCCCACTATAGACCAGCGGTTGAACGAGTCAACGCTGCCAAGCAGATGTTAAAAACTTCGAGAGCGCGAAGACGATTAGGGCAGCCAAGGCAGCTGAGCTAAAAGAGCCGATCGGATCGGATCAGCTAGCCCGCTACTGCGATAGGAAAATAGCGGGATCGATACGCGTATTATTTAGATTGACGCTCCAATGGAGGTGCGGGCCGGTGACTCTGCCGGTTTGGCCTACTCTTCCAATCTGCTCACCCGCGATGACATGCCGCCCAACTTCAACATCGATTGTATTCATATGGCAATAGAGGCTAATAAGTCCATGGCCGTGGTCGAGGATGATTGTGTTGCCGTTGAAGAAGTAGTTGCCGGTAGCGACGATACGTCCGGCGGCGGGCGCGACAATCGGCGTACCCTCGTCAGCGGCGATATCCATGCCCGAGTGAGGCGCTCGCGGCTCGCCGTTAAAGAAGCGCTTATGTCCGAATGAGCTGCTGCGGATGCCGTCGACCGGAGGCAACATTGAGAACGTGGGTGTGAGCTCTTCGTTCCAGCTCTGAAAAGCCTGTTGCATCTCAGCGCTCTCGGCTTGAATGCGTACCATGTCCTCTTGGTTAGGGTTCACTTGGCGCTGATTTTTAATCGTGAGGCGCTGTTCCGTATAGGCCTTATCGGCAATGCTAAAGCCGAGTGTCTCGCGCTTACCAGTATCATCGCTTATCGTGAAGGTTTGAGGGCCTGGTTTAGCAGAGAGTGGTATGCCGATGACC